>NZ_FRAU01000009.1 GCF_900142415.1 Rhodothermus profundi | reverse complement strand
TCCCCCCTCCTGCTGCCACCACCGCGGATCCTCCTGCGTCGGCGGCCAACTCCCCCCGCCCCCAGCTGCCGAACACACCACCTCCACCTCCTCAAACACATAACACCCACACGAAGGCACGTACATGAACGACGCACCCCCGCTGACCGCACAGTCATTCCCCTGCACCACCGCCGAACCCGACGACGAACCCCTGCGTCCTACCCACCAACGCAACGCCCACAACACCCGCTCATGCGACGGCACCCACGCCAACACCTGCCCCCAAAGCACCCCCTCCCACTCCCTCCGAAACCAGTACACCTGCTCCCGGCCCCCACTTTCCCGCACCCACCGCCGCGGTACCCGCAACACCACGTACCGATACCGCCAACGCCCCGCCTCGTCGCGCCAGCTCACAAACGCCACATACGGCGCCCCCAGCGCCTGCCGCACCTGCTGCAACCAGGCCACCACCTCCGCCCACCGGTCCCCCGAAACCTGCGGCAGTGCTCCTGACGAGACCGACGGCAACGGCGCAGGCCCTTCCTTTGGCAACGAGGCCGGCGGCAACGGCCCCAGCACGCGCTCCGCCTCGCAGCCCAGCAACAACAGGCTCAGCAACAGCAGACCGGTCCCGTAGCGCACGCTGCACATAGCTGCTGTCTGGATGGGTCTGTGGGAAAAGCTGGGGGATACAGAAATGCCGGGTCGCTGGGACCACAGGGTACGATGGGCGCAGGTAGCTTGTCGCTTGCGGCGCGCGGTCGGGGGCAGGTGTGTTTGCGCCGGCGCCAGGTTGCCCGGAACGTCTGGATGCATCCGGCAAGGTGCCGCAAGCCGGCCGGACAATCCGGCGAGAGCGGCCGGCCCATAGACGAAGTGCTCCTGAAAGACCGCTCAGGAAGCCGTGAAAGAGCGCTTCATAAAGCTGCGCAGCACCAGCTTGCGCCCCGACCGCGCAGGTCCGCTCCTTCAGTCCTCCAGGCGATGGAGGACTGTTCGGTCAACCTCGTCCCAGTTCCGGCAACCGAGCAGTCCAAGCGCCAGGTCGAGTTCGGCCAGCAGGTTCTCCAGCACAAAACGCACGCCGGCCTCACCGCCGACGGCCAGTCCCCATGTATACGGCCGGCCCAGCAGTACGGCCCGGGCCCCCAGGGCTATTGCCTTGAGCACATCGGCCGCCCGGCGGATACCACTGTCAAACAGCACAGGCAGCCGATCCCCTACCGCTTCCACCACCGCGGGCAGCGCATCCAGCGCCGCAATCGCCCCGTCTACCTGGCGTCCGCCGTGATTCGAGACGATCACACCGTCCATGCCGGCCTCTGCCGCCTGCCGCGCATCGTCCGGATGCAGGATTCCCTTCAATAGAATGGGCAACCGGGTATTTTTCTTTAGAAAGGCCAGGTCCTCCCAGGTCAGGTCCGGGTTGGAGAAAATGCGTGCAAACGTCAGGATAGCGGCTGTCGGATTGGATTCCGGGGGTTCATCGAGGCGTCGGCGAAAGACCGGGTCGGAGAAATAATTGGCCAGCCCTTCGCCGTGCAGAAACGGCAGGTAGGCATGCTCCAGGTCTTGGGCACGCCAGGCCAACAGCGGGGTGTCGAGCGTGACCACCAGCGCTTCATAGCCTGCCGCCTCAGCTCGCTGAATCAGACTGACGGTCAGTTCGGGATCGCGCCCCCAGTAAAGCTGAAACCAGCGCGGCGCGTTTCCCATTACCTCCGCCACCGCTTCCAGGGATACGGAGGAGACCGTGCTCAGCACGAAGGGCACGCCCACGGTGGCAGCCGCACGGGCTACAGCCCGCTCGCCTTCTGGGTGCAGGATTCCCTGCACACCGATAGGGGCCAGCAGTACAGGAGCCGGAAGCCGGCGCCCCAGCAATTCGATGTGCAACGCTCGCTGCCCGACGCCACGCAGCATCCGGGGTACCAGCTGCCAGCGACGAAACGCCTCCCGATTGGCCTGCACGGTCTCCTCGCCCCCTGCGCCACTGCACAGGTAGGCAGCTACTTCCGGACGCAACACCTCACGCGCCCGGACTTCCAGCGCCTCGATCGCTATCGGAAAAGGCGGCCTTTCGCCGGCCAGTCCGTTCAGATAAATCTGAAGCTGGCGCTGCATTCCCGGCGAAGCCGCAGGCTCAAAAGCATCCTGGGCCATACTGCTTTACCTCGGGTATGCCCACCCCGATAAGTCTCAGGTTTATATCGCTGAAGCCTTTAGGTCAATTTACACGGCTTTGCCCACTTAAACCAGCCTTTTCTGCGTTTCCGCAACAGGCAGGCCAGATTGATCAGCCTGATTGACCGTGGTCAACATTTTGATAGCATTGCCGTTCAGATACAGCCAGCCGTGCGTCGCAGCGTATCCTTCATGCTGCAGTGCTTGAGGACGATTTGATAGATCAATCTGCGGAGGGCAGCCACCCCAACCGAGGACAGGGCGGCATGCCACCGACTTTTCAGGTTCCGAGCTGCAGCTGCAGCCGGGCCAACAAGGTAAGCTTACTATCCAACCAGATTGCGCACATCTGGAATATCATGTAGCGTCTCCTGCCCGTCCCTTGCTACGGGAAGCGCCCCAGCGACTAGCTCACTTTCCCGAGTAGCAGCCCCAAAACGCTTTCCGGGCCATCTGCTTGATTCTGCCTCCACCATCCCATAGCTATTCCTGGTAGGCCAGCACAGCCAGAGTCAGACGGCTGATGCATACCAGTCGGTCCTGTTCATCATAGATGCGAATGTCCCACACCTGCGTGCGGCGGCCCAGATGAAGTGGTCGCGCAATGCCTTTGACCAACCCCGAACGGACCGACCGAATATGATTCGCATTGATTTCCAATCCCACGCAATAATAACGCGCCGTGTCGATGCACAGGTGGGAACCAACGCTTCCCATCGACTCGGCCAGCGCTACCGAGGCTCCGCCATGCAGCAGGCCAAACGGCTGCTGCGTCCGATGATCGACCGGCATGGTAGCCACCAGGTAGTCGTCGCCAATTTCCGTAAACCGGATGCCCAGATGCCCCATCAGGTTACCTTCGGTCATCCGGTTCAGATCGTCCAGTGTAGCCGGTTGCTTCCAGATTGTCACGGTTGCCATACGACTTCCTGGTTTGGGTCAGACAAACGCTTCGCCGCGGCGTGCCATCTCGCGGAGGCGCTCCGGCGGGGCAAACCGCTTGCCATACCGCTCGGCCAGGACTTCCGCCCGGGCTACAAAGCGCCCGAGGCCATACGCATTGATAAATTGCAACGTACCGCCGTAGAAGGGGGCAAACCCCCAGCCCAAAACACTGCCAACGTTGGCGTCGGCCACAGAAGAGAGCACCCCTTCTTCCAGGCAGCGCACCGTCTCCAGCGCCTGGATAAACAATAAACGATCGATCATTTCCTGCTGCGAGAGGGTAGTCCCTTGCGGCGGAAAAAGCCGGCGCAACTCCGGCCACAGATACTTCGGTCCGTCTTTAGGATACTCGTAAAAGCCGGCACCGTACGTTTTGCCCAGCCGATTGTGCTGTCGAACCATCACGTCGAGCACCTGGTAGGCAGGATGCGGCGGTAGCGTTTTGCCCTCGGCCGCCAGGTCTTGCTCCGTTTGCTCCCGGATGTGCTGCATGAGCTGCAATCCGACCTCGTCGGCCACTGCCAGCGGTCCGATAGGCATTCCGGCCTGTCGGCCTGCCACCTCAATAGCCCGGGGATGTTGGCCTTCAGCCAGCAGCGCCAGCCCCTCGTTCAGGTACGCCCCGAACACACGCGACGTGTAGAATCCCCGGCTGTCGTTTACGACAATCGGGGTCTTGCCAATTTTGCGCACATAGTCAAAAGCTTTTGCCAGCGCCTCATCGGACGTCTGGCGTCCCCGGATCAACTCTACCAGCCGCATGCGGTGCACCGGCGAAAAGAAGTGGATGCCCACAAACTGCCGGGGCCGTTGCGCATAGGCAGCCAGGCTGGTAATGGGCAGGGTGGACGTGTTCGATCCAAAGACCGCATTGCCCGGCAATAGCGGCTCAATTTCCCGAATGACCTGCGCCTTGACCTTCCGATTTTCAAAAACCGCTTCAATGACCAGGTCGCATCCCGACAGGTCTTCGCTGCGATCGGTCGTCTGGATGCGGTCGAGCACCGCCTGTTTTTCTTCAGGCGTAAGCCGCCCTTTTGCCACGCGCTCGTCCAGTAGCCTGGCAATGCGATGCTTGCCTGCTTCGGCCTTTTCCCGCGAGACATCCTTGAGCACCACTTCCATACCGGCCAGGGCAGTCACGTAGGCGATGCCATGCCCCATCAGTCCAGCCCCGAGCACACCCACTTTTTTCGTTTCGGTAGGCGGCACGTGGGATGGACGGCTGCGCCCCCTGTTGATTTCATTGAGCTGAAACCAGAACGTCTGAATCATATTTTTCGCCACCGGACCGGTGGCCACGCGGGCAAAGTAGCGCGACTCGATGCGGCTGGCTGCGTCGAACGTGACAAGCGCCCCTTCGACCGCTGCACTTAAAATGGCGGCGGGGGCTGGATAATTACCCCAGGTCTGTTTGCGGAGCATGGCAGGCGCTGCAGCCAGGAGCTGAAACATCCGGGGATGACGCGGATCGCCTCCCGGCATTCGGTAGTCGGGTCGATCCCAGGGTTGCGTCGGGTCGGGCCGGGAGCGGATCCAGGCCCGGGCCTTTTCCAGCAGAGCTTCCGAGCTTTCAGCCAACTCGTGCACGATTCCTGCCTGCAGCGCTTCGCGCGGTGAGAGCTGCCGCCCTTCGATCAAATACGGATACGCCTCCTGAAGACCGAGTAGCCGGACCAGCCGGGTAATTCCCCCGCCTCCGGGAATCAGGCCGAGCGTCACCTCGGGAAACCCCAGGCGAATGGAGGGGTCGTCCCGTACGATCCGCCGGTGGCAGGCCAGGGCCAGTTCCAGCCCGCCTCCGAGGGCCGTTCCATTAATTACAGCCACCACAGGTCGCCCCAGCGTCTCCAACCGCCGCAAGAGCGTTTTAAACTGCTCAGCCTGTTGGAACGCCTGGGCCGGATCCTGCAGCGCCAGCAGGGCTTCCAGGTCGGCTCCGGCCAGAAACGTAGGCTTGGCAGAGGTCAGCAGGACGCCGACCAGGGTGTCCTTTTCCTGCTCCAGTCGGTCTAGCGTCGCTGCCAGCGCGTTGGCAAAAGCTTCGTTAATGACATTGGTCGAGCGTCCTGGAAGGTCCATCGTGAGCGTGACGATTCCTTCAGCGTCACGCTCGTAGCGAATGGCCGGTTGTACTGATTCGACCATGGCCGTTACACCCGTTCGATGATCGTAGCGATGCCCATGCCGCCGCCCACGCAGAGCGTGATCAGGGCCGTCGAAAGATCGCGGCGTTCCAGTTCGTCGAGGGCGGTGCCCAGCAGCATCGCGCCGGTAGCCCCCAGCGGATGTCCCATCGCAATGGCCCCGCCATTTACATTCACGCGTTCCAGGCCCTCGTCTTCCAGCCCCATATCGCGCAAAAATTTGAGCACCACGGCCGCGAACGCCTCATTGACCTCAATCAGATCAATGTCGCGGAGCGTCATGCCCGCTTGCTGCAGCGCCTTTTTCGAGGCAGGAGCTGGACCGGTCAACATGATGGTGGGCTCCGTGCCGACCAGTGCTGCTGCAACAATTCGCGCCCGTGGTTTGAGGCCCAGCGCCTCGCCCTTTTCCTTTGAGCCGATCAGCACGAGCGCTGCGCCATCGACGATACCCGACGAGTTGCCGGCCGTATGGACGTGGTGGATGCGTTCGACAGTAACGTACTTCTGAAGCGCCACCTCATCAAACCCCATCGCTCCCACCATCTCAAAAGCCGGAGGCAGCGCAGCCAGGGCTTCGAGCGTGGTATCGGGCCGGATATGTTCATCTCTGGCCAGCACCACCAGCCCGTTCTGGTCACGCACGGGCACGATCGATTTGAAATACCCCTGGGCTTGCGCGTGCGCAGCTCGCTGTTGCGAGCAGAGCGCATAGCGATCCACATCTTCCCGCGAAAATCCTTCGATTGTCGCAATCAGGTCCGCGCCAATGCCCTGGGGTACAAAGCCAATCTGCATGCTAACAGCAGGATCCAGCATCAAGGGTCCCCCGTCGGTGCCCATGGGCACGCGCGACATAGACTCGACCCCGCCAGCTACGACCAGGTCTTCCCAGCCGGAGCGCACTTTCATCGCAGCCAGGTTGACCGCGTCCAGTCCGGAAGCGCAAAAGCGATTGATTTGAACGCCAGGTACAGAAAGGTCCCAGCCCGCGTAGAGGGCGGCTGTTTTGGCAATATTGCCCCCCTGCTCTCCGATAGGGGTTACGCACCCCAGAATGACGTCGTCCACCTGCGAGGTGTCCAGGTCATGACGCCGCTTGAGCTCGACAAACAGCGTTGTAAGCAGGTCAATGGGTTTGACTTCATAGAGTGATCCCGTCGTTTTGCCTCGGCCACGAGGCGTGCGGATTGCATCAAAGATGTAAGCGTCGCGTGCCATAGGCAGATCATTTTTTACAGGCGGACCACCACCTTACCGACGCTTCGGCCGGCATGCAAATATTCGACCGCATCCGCTACGGATTCTAGTCCTTCAAATGGCGTAGGATCGATAGCAACGTGCAGTTTACCCGTGCGGTACAGTTGAAAGAGTCGCGGCAGATGGGTGCGAAAGTGCGTGACAAAGTGCGGCAGGAAAAAGCCAAGCACCGACGCCGATTTAGCAATGAGCTGTGCGTAAATGCGCGGCTGCGTTACTGGCTGGGGGCCGGTAAGGTACTCACTGATGAACCCGATGCACAGCAGCCGGCCGTGCCGCGCCAGCGCCTTGAGGCACAGATCGAACAGCGCACCACCGACGCTTTCATAGATCACATCTACGCCATCCGGGAACGCCTCGCGCAGCACGCGGGCCACATCTTCTTCCCGATAGTTGATTACGCGGTCGCACCCCAGCTTCCGCAGCAGGGCGGCCTTCTCCGCAGAGCCACAGGTACCAATCACCGTGCAGCCAGCCAGGCGGGCCAGTTGCACGGCATACTGGCCGGTTCCACCGGCAGCGGCCGTTACCAGAACGGTCTCCCCGGCCCGAATGCGCGCCACCTCCTCCAGCGAAATTGAGGCAGTCAGTCCGCTGATAAGGAGGCTAACTACTTCGGGCGAAACCTCTGGCACCGGGATCGCATGCCTGGCCGGTACGAGTTGATATTCGGCGTAGCCGCTCCCCAGCCTGATAGTGCCTACAGGATCACCCGGTTTGAGATTTTCTACGCCTTCTCCTACGGCTACGACTTCGCCAACAGCTTCGGCGCCCAGGTCAAAGGGAGGCGTTGTGGTGGGATAGTAACGGCCAGCCGTGATGTTGACATCCGTGGCATTCACCCCTGCGAAACGGTTGCGGATCAACACCTCACCGGGTCCGGGACGAGGCATCGGTACTTCGACAAGTTCAGCGGCTTCACGAAAGTTGGACGTCAGCCGCCGCGCAACCAGCTTGCGATAGGTTCTGGGTAGCATAGGCCCCTAGCAGTTGATTTGTTACACATGAGAGACGATAATAATTACGAGGTACGCTGCTCCTGCTTGCGCCGCCAGTAACGCGCCAGCCCAAACCAGCTTGCTCGCGGCTGGCCAAACTGCTCATAGCGGGACACGAGCGTCTCGTCCTGAAGGCAGGCGCGCATTTCCGCCATCACGCTTTCATGAAATGCGTCGGCCCGCTGCGCATCCTCCCCCTCAGCAGCCAGCGAGCGCTGCACCGCCTCAAGCATCGCATCAAGCCGGCGAGCCATCTGATCCAGGTGTTCCTCGGGGTCTTCCGAAGGGCCAAAGTGCGTGACGAAAAGCCGTCGCGGCCGCCATTGGGCGATGCGCTGCAAGCTCTCATGCCAGGCCTCTACCTGAATGTCAGGAGGCGGCGCTACCGGGAGCACGCAGCGCGTGCCCGTAATTTGCATGCCCGCCGTGTCGCCGACAAAGGCTGTGCCCGTATCCAGATCCAGAAAACTGACGTGATGCACCGCATGGCCCGGTGTATACGCCACTTCCAGGGGACGTCCACCGGGGCGGATCCGTTCGTTTCCATCGAGCGCTATCACCTGGCTCTCCGGCACCGGCAGCACCGCTCCCCAGAGCGGCTCCATCAATTCCCCGTAGAGCCGGCGAGCGCTGGCCAGCAGACGACTTGGATCCACCAGGTGCGGTGCTCCCAAGCGATGCACAAATACCTGCACATGCGGGGCTTCGGCCACAATGGACCCGGTCGCGCCGGCATGGTCCAGATGAATGTGCGTTAGCAGCAGCGCGCGCACATCATTCAGCGAAGCACCCGCCTCTTGCAAGGCAGCCTTCAGATGCGCTAGCGTAGAAGTTGGCCCTGGATCTACCAGCAACAATCCTTCAGGGGCTTCCAGGACGGCACAGGCGATCAGTTGATCTGTGCCCAGATAGTTCAGATCCAGGTAACGTACGCTGCCGTCCAGTTCGGTCATACTTCGCGATTATCTTTGCGTCGCATGAGCCGGCAGAGTCCACCGATGGCCTGCCGGATAGCGTGTTCGATCAGCGCTTCGTGGTCCACTTCCAGCCGTAGCCGCACCAGGCGTCCGGCCAGCAGCAAGCTGACAATGCCATGCAGCGCGCTCCAGAACGACACCGCTGCTACGCGAACGTCCGGCATTTCCAACCCATGGCGGTGCACGTAGTCCTCAATGGCCTCCACAATGGGATCCAGCAATCGATAAGCCCGCTGCATCCGCTCCTCCGGATAGGAAGCCAGCTCCCGCGGATGCAGCATGAACAGAATTTCGTAGGATTCAGGATACGTCAGTCCAAAGTCTACATAGGCTCGGGCTAACGCCTGCAACCGCGCTCGTGGCTCCTCAATGGATTGAATCTTCGGATCAAAGAAGCGTTCGGCCAGTCGCTCTTGCGCCCGATCCAGCAGCGAAAACAGCAGTCCTTCCTTATTGTCAAAATACAGGTAAAGACTTCCGACACTGCAACCAGCCCGCTGCGCGATGCGCCGCATGGTCAAACTGCCGTATCCTTCGCGGATCAGCAGGTACTGGGCGGCTTCCAGGATCGCTTCCTGCAGTTCGTTACGACTCAATGGTACTACACGAAAGATTGAACAACCGTTCATTAAAAATAAACCGTAGCAAGTGATAAATCAAGAAAGGAAGCGCTTTCTTTTGTGGGGACCCTGTGAAGGCAGCGCACCTTTTCCCACACATTGCGTTGAAGTGCCAGGCTTCTGCCCCCACGTGATCACTCCCTCAGGGTCCCATGGCCAAAATTGATGGCGTCCGCTTCCTCAACGATCAGTTCAAAAAGGCGCTCATTCTGGAGCACCCCGATCCCAGCCTGGATGATTACCTGCGCGCTCAGGGCATTGAACCCGAACGGCTACCGGATGCCGTCGTGCAACAGCCCGAGGCCGTCATTGAGCGCCTGAAGGAAGGGCAGCATGATCTAATTTTTAAGCGCAGCCGCTTTCTTGTCGACGAGCGCGTGCTGCAGGCCTCGGAAAACCTGGCCGCTGTCATTCTCTGCTGCATTGGAGACGACTCAGTAGACAAGGAAGCCTGCGCACGGGAAGGGGTCATGGTGATGAACGACCCCATCAGCAACGCGCGCTCGGTCGTTGAGCTGGTCTTCGGCGAGATGATCTGCCTGGCGCGTCGGGTCTTCCAGGCCAATGAAGCAGCTCATCGTCACGTATGGACCAAGGATAATCGCAAACGGTACGAGCTGCAGGGCAAAACCATCGCCATCATCGGCCTGGGCAATATCGGTAAGCAGGTGGCCCAGATGGCCGAAAAGTTTGGCATGCAGGTTTACTTCTACGACAACCGTGAAGTAGCCCGCGAAGTAGGCCGCACGCTGGGCTGGACAGCCTGCCGAACGCTGACCGAAGCATTCCGCGTGGCCGACTTTGTGACGGTCCATGTGTCGGCCGAAGATCACCGCGGCCGCTCCAATCGCAACCTGATCACGTACGAACACTTCGCCCAGCTCGGAGCAGAACGCGGACCCAATAGCCCCCGCATCTTTATCAATGCAGCCCGAGGCTTTATCCATAAACCGGAAGACCTGATCCGAGCGGTTCAGGAGGGACATGTGCAGGCAGCCGCGGTCGATGTCTACCCCAGTGAACCTGCCAGCAAGGACGACACCTGGCACAACCCGTATGCCGGCATTCCAGAGATTGTCTGCACGCCCCACATCGGCGCAGCAACGCAGGAAGCTCAGCCGCGCATTGCGGCCTACGTAGCCGGCACGGCCCATCTGTTCAATAAGTACGGCACCGTGCGCGACACGGTGTTTGGTCCAGGACAAGTGATTGGCGTCGAAGCCGAACCACCATACTGGGTGCTCAGCGTCGTGCATAGCGATGCGCGAGGAACAAAAAAAGCAATCAGCGACGCCATCTACGAAGCCGGGGCCAGCAACCTGCAATCAAGCCACCGGGATTTTAGCCGCTACGGGTTTGCCTATGAGGTAAGCGCCATCGATAAGCCGCTCTCCCAGGAGCAACTGATGCGCATTGTCGAAACAGCACGGCGCATTTCGGGTGACCCTACTGCCATCCGGGCGATTCGTCAGTTTTATGTGCCTGCCAATGGCACCGACTTTTAAAGCACCTGCCCCGTGCGCCAGCGCCTCAGCGCTTGTTGCCATACTTCGTAGTAGAAAGGGTGGCGACGAAGCACGTAATGCCCGAACGCTGCCCCGGACTGGTACACACGCTCAAACACAAACACGTAGCGCGAATCCTGCTCATTGTACGTGTAATACCAGAGGTGCGCATCAAACCGCTCTTCGATAAAGAAAGGAGGCCCCAGTATCACGTAGACCATGCCCCGATCCGTCTGCCAGCCCTCTTTAAAGGTAGTGAACTGCCAGTTGGCCTGTTCAATGCGCTCATAGTACAGGCGAAGCAAACGCGCTGCCCTACGTCGATCGCCGATCAGGCGTCCCCAGAAGGCATCAAAGCGATGCCGGAGCTCCACGGGCGTCCGAGCCGCGCGCAGAAACGCCCATTCCTCTGGATAGGTCAGATAGACCAGAGCCTCGACCATCTGATCCAGCGTCGTCACCTGTGGAAAGGCAGGGCTATGCACAGCCAGCTCGCGGCGACTAAGGATCGAACGGTGCTGCCCTTCAACCTGAGCGACCACCTCCACCCGATAGACACCCCGTTTCACCAGAGGAGGTAAGGGAAAATCTACCTGTATCTGACCCCTTAACCCTTCCACCCGGCGCGTAGACACCCGGAGCGTCTCCGGACGGTCATACCGGATGCCCTGATAAGGCAGCGTGCCAGGCATTGGCATCAGGTCATACGGCAAACGCGCCGCACTGGTATCCGTTAGAAAATACATCAGGCGCATTTGCACCTGCACCTGATGCTGCGGCCTCAGCCTGAACAGCTTGACTGCAGCCCGCAGCGAATCGCCTGCGGCCGCGACATGGAGACCCGGATAGACCGCATAGCGTCCATCGGCCGCACGCTGCATCAACCACACAGAGCTGAGCACAGGGCCCTGAGCGGTCGGATCTAACAGATGGATCTGACGGCGATGCGTCGCATAGCGCCGGCTGCTCCGATCCATCACCGTCACCTCCAGCCGATACCGGCCCGGTTGATAGGCTACAAACCGATGCCACACCTGGAAGGCGTGCGTGCGCGTCGCCGCAAAGCTCGGAACCCAGAGCGTATCATGAAAAGCCTGTTCATAACGCACCTGTCCCATTTCGTCCAGAAGTCGAACCAGCACTTCATAGGTCGCCCGATAGGCTGTGTCCACCTCCACAAAAACCAGCGAACGTGGTCTGAGCCCTAGATATAGCTCAACGCCTGACCTGCCATTTCGCAACACAGGAATAGCTTCCAGTACGAACGCAGGCGCTTCGAAGGCGTCCGATGCCTCCAATGCTGCAGGAACACTGCGACATCCTCCGCTCCCCACCAACACGCTTCCCCACCCCACCAGCAGGATGCAGCCTATCCTGGTGGGTGCCAGGTGCGTCCTCACGACAGCCATTTTCCTTCTAGAAATTACCCGCATGCTATCAGGGCACCTGGATCATCAGGTCTCCGTACGAAACTAGATCGGTGCCCCGGTAGACGTAGAGTCGGTGGAGCCCTTCCAGACGAGCCAGGTTGCGGTCGGGTGTCAGCACAGCAGGATCGAACGTAAACACATAGGCACCGGGCTGCGTGAGCGACGGATGCTCGTCGAGCAAGCGCGGCCGGCCCTCTACATCGTTGGCCCAGAGGCTCAACCCGCCGCTCAGCGAAGAAAAGACATAAAAGGGCAACCGCACCTCGCCGCCAGAAAACGGGTTGGGATAGGCCGGATCAAAACGAAGATATCCCCGGTAGGCCGGCGCCACGCGCCAGTCGTCTGGATCCACAGAAAGCACCTGCCCATTTTCGTCGGTTCGGGTGAAGCCTTCCGGCGGCCGGAGGGCCGCGCTCAGAAAATCTTCCTGTTGCCGCGTGTCGCATCCGGTCAAAATCAGAAGAAGCAGCAAACCGGCTTGCACCAGACCTCCGACCGTTGTAGCATAAGAGCGTCGATTCCGGAGACAGGTTACTGGCTGCATGGTCACAGCAAATGGATTACAGGTAGCGCTTGGTGGGCGCACGATTCTACACGGACTCACCTTCCAGATTCCGGCCGGTTCCTTTGTGGGCTTGCTGGGACCAAACGGCAGCGGTAAAACGACGTTGATTCGTACGATCAGCGGCGTGTTGCCCTACAGCGGACAACTGCTCCTGGAAGGGCGGCCGCTGCAGAGCTGGCCCCGCCGCGCCCTGGCCCGGCGGGTAGCTGTGGTGCGCCAGGCCCCCACGCTCGCCTTCGACTTCACCGTTGAAGATATCGTGTTGCTGGGACGAGCGCCCCATAAAGGCTGGCTGGAACCTTTCACGACGACCGATCGGGTCCGCGTGCGCGAGGCTCTGGCGACCGTTGATCTGGCAGACGCCACGCATCGCCTGATCCACACGCTCAGCGGCGGAGAGCAACAGCGCGTCTTTCTGGCCCAGGCACTGGCTCAGGAAGCAGACCTGCTCCTGCTCGACGAACCCACCGCCCACCTGGACGTGCATTATCAGTTTGAATTTCTCGATCGCGTGCGCGACTTGGTCGCGGCCGGCCGCACAGTCGTGGCGGTCTTTCATGATCTGTCGCTGGCTGCCCGCTACGCCGACCGACTGCTGGTCCTGCACCAGGGACACCTGGTAGCCGACGGACCACCCGATGAGGTGCTCACCGAAGACCTGATCGCTCGCGTCTTTCGCATGAAAGCACGTATCCACGACCTGCCCGATGGCATGCGTTGCATTCACTACCTTCATCCGATCACCGAAACCCCGACGCTCTCATGAAGATCTACACCCGCACAGGAGACGACGGCACAACCGGCCTGTTTGGCGGCGGACGCGTGCCCAAAAGCCATCCGCTGATTGCCGCCTATGGGACCGTAGATGAGCTGAACGCCTGGCTGGGACTGGCACGTACGCAGTTGCTCTCTGAGGAATCTGACCTGGAAACCCTTCTTCAGCGTCTTCAGGGCATGCTCTTCGAGGTGGGAGCCGACCTGGCCACCCCGCTCGACAGCCGGGCCCGTACCGTCCGCATCAAAGCAGACCACATCGACAGCCTTGAACGGGAAATCGACCGTCTGGAAGCCCAGCTTCCCCCTTTGAAAACCTTCATTCTGCCAGGCGGTGCACCCGCTGCGGCCACGCTGCACGTAGCCCGCACGGTCTGCCGCCGGGCCGAACGGCTCGTGGTCGAAGCCCTGCAACAGGAGACGCTTAACCCAGAGGTCTTACGTTTTTTGAATCGCCTTTCGGACCTGCTGTTCGTGCTGGCGCGCTGGGTCAACCATCGCCGGGGCACAGCAGAGACCCCCTGGATGCCAGAAAAGCACTCAACAGCCTGAACTTTCCCAGAGGCCGAAGCGTTTTGCATGCAGATCGGAAGCGCTTCGAACACCATCCACTCACACGGCCA
Organism: Rhodothermus profundi; assembly: GCF_900142415.1. Lineage (NCBI taxonomy): Bacteria > Pseudomonadati > Rhodothermota > Rhodothermia > Rhodothermales > Rhodothermaceae > Rhodothermus > Rhodothermus profundi. The sequence goes on along the minus strand of NZ_FRAU01000009.1, from coordinate 120,204 downwards.
TGGAAACGACACGGACCGTCATTCGGGCTCCTCGCGGCACCCAGTTGCACTGCAAAGGCTGGCACCAGGAAGCCGCCCTCCGCATGCTGATGAATAATCTGGATCCGGACGTCGCTGAAAAGCCGGATGAGCTGATCGTCTACGGTGGCACGGGCAAGGCTGCCCGCAACTGGGCCTGCTTCCACAAAATCGTTGAAACCCTCAAGCGGCTGGAGAACGACGAAACGCTGCTGGTGCAGAGCGGCAAGCCGGTCGGTGTCTTTCGCACGCACGAAATGGCTCCGCGCGTGCTGATCGCCAACAGCAACCTGGTGCCGCGCTGGGCTACCTGGGACGAATTTCGGCGGCTGGAAGCCCTGGGCCTGATCATGTATGGCCAGATGACCGCGGGCTCCTGGATCTACATCGGCACGCAGGGCATCCTCCAGGGAACCTACGAGACTTTCGCCGAATGTGCCCGCCAGCATTTTGGAGGCACGCTCAAAGGACGGCTGGTAGTCACTGCAGGTCTGGGCGGCATGGGCGGCGCTCAGCCCCTGGCCGCCACGATGAATGAAGCAGCCTTCCTCGGCGTGGAAATCGATCCGGCTCGCATTCAGCGCCGCCTTGAAACGGGCTATCTGGATGAGATGTGCACAGACCTGGACGAGGCCCTGGACAAGGTACTACGGGCCCGCGCCAACGGCGAAGCCCTTTCCGTGGGACTCCTGGGCAACATCGCGGACGTGCTGCCTGAGCTCGTGCGCCGGGGCATTGTGCCCGACGTCGTTACCGATCAGACGGCAGCCCACGACCTGCGCTATGGCTATATCCCCTCGGGCCACACGGTGGAATCGGCGGCGGCCTTCCGGGAAAAAGACCCGAAAGGCTACGAGGAGGCCGTGCTCGACTCCATGCAGCGGCACGTGGAGGCCATGCTCAGCTTGCAGGAACAGGGTGCGATCGTCTTCGACTATGGCAACAACCTGCGCGGACAGGTGGCCGACCACCGTGGCATGCAGGAGGCCTTCCGCATCCCGGGCTTTGTGCCGGCCTTTATCCGCCCGCTCTTTTGCCGGGGAGCCGGGCCGTTCCGCTGGGCGGCGCTGTCAGGCAATCCGAACGACATTGCAGTCACCGACCAGGCCGTCATCGAAACGTTCCCTCACAAAGAAAGCCTGGTGCGCTGGATCCAGAAAGCACGCGAAAAGGTGCGTTTCCAGGGTCTGCCGGCACGCATCTGCTGGCTTGAATATGGCGAACGGGCCGAAATGGGCCTGAAGTTCAACTGGCTGGTCCGAAAAGGCAAGATTGAAGCGCCCATTGTGATTGGCCGCGATCATCTGGATGCGGGCTCTGTTGCCTCGCCCAATCGGGAGACCGAAGGCATGAAAGACGGCTCCGATGCGATTGCCGACTGGCCGCTCCTCAACGCGCTGCTTAACACGGCCTGCGGGGCTAGCTGGGTATCGATCCATCATGGTGGGGGCGTGGGCATTGGCTACTCGATCCATGCGGGCATGGTCTGTGTGGCCGATGGCACCGAACAGGCTGATCTGCGGCTGGAACGGGTGCTGACTGCCGATCCGGGAACTGGCGTCATGCGTCATGCTGACGCCGGCTACGAACTGGCCATCCAGACAGCCCGCGAACGGGGCCTTGACCTACCCATGATCACCGGCTAACTGAACGCCTATGGAACCCGTTACCCCAGCGCTTACCTGTTCGGTCCGGATCGCTTCTCTGTACGACGACCTGGAGCGGCGCCTCCAGGAACTGCGGCAGGATGCATCGGCCGTAGCTGCCGCCCGGGCACGCGTAGAAGCAGCCCTCCAGAGCGGCGGCGTCTATTACGGCATCAACACAGGCTTCGGGGCTCTGGCGCGCACGCGTATTCCAGCCGACCGACTGGCTCAGTTGCAGGAGAACCTGCTCATCAGCCACGCGGTCGGCGCAGGGCCCTGGCTGCCTCGGGAGCTATGCCGCTTGATGCTGCTGCTCAAAATCCACGCTCTGGGCCTTGGCTATTCGGGCATCTCCCTTTCCACCTTCGAGCGGCTGCTGGATTTTGCCGAGCGCGACCTGATCCCGGCCGTGCCCAGCCGGGGCAGCGTGGGCGCTTCAGGCGATCTGGCCCCCCTGGCCCATCTGGCCCTGCCGCTGATCGGGCATGGCTACTTCTGGAACAGAGAGGGCACCGCGGTGCGTCCGGCTGCTGAGGTGCTGGCTGAGGCCGGCCTGTCCCCCATCCGGCTGCAACCCAAAGACGGCCTTTCGCTCATCAACGGCACCCAGCTTATGAGCGCCTGCGGGGCCTACGTGCTCGAAAAAGCCCTGAACCTGGTGAAAGTGGCCGACATCCTGGCCGCTATGAGCCTGGAGGCCCTGCAGGGCAGCATCAAGCCGTTTGACCCCCGCATCCAGGCTGTGCGTCCTCATCCCGGGCAGATCCGCGTGGCCGAAAACGTCCGCATCCTGCTGGTCGATAGCGAAATTCTCGAATCGCACCGGCACTGTGGCAAGGTGCAGGATCCCTACTGCCTGCGCTGCGTGCCCCAGGTGCACGGCGCCAGCCGGGACGCGCTGGACTATGCCCGACGCGTCGTGGAAATCGAAATCAACGCAGCCACCGACAATCCGCTTGTCTTTGAAAACGGCGACATTCTGAGCGGAGGCAACTTTCACGGCCAGCCGCTGGCCCTGGCGCTCGATCTGGCCGCCATGGCCCTGGCCGAACTGGCCAGCATTTCGGAGCGCCGCATTTACCTGCTCCTGGAAGGGCACGACGGCCTGCCACGCCTGCTGATGAAAGACACGGGCATCAATTCGGGCTTCATGATTCCGCAGTACACAGCCGCCGCGCTGGTTTCCGAAAACAAGGTGCTCTGCCACCCAGCCTCGGTCGATTCCATCCCGACCAGCCTGGGTCAGGAAGATCACGTGAGCATGGGCAGCATCAGCGCCCTCAAGCTGCTCAACGTGCTGGAGAATGTCGAGCACGTGCTGGCCATTGAGCTGTTCACGGCTGCGCAGGCGCTCGACTACCGGCTTCCACTGCGGCCTGGCCGAGGCGTGGAAATCGTCCACCGGTACGTTCGAAAACAGGTACCCCATCGGGAAGCCGACCACTTCTATCAGGAGGACATTGCCCGCTGCCTGGCAATGATCCGGAGTCGGGAGCTCCCGGACCTGGTCGCCCGTGAACTCCAGCCGTTACACTGATGCCCGTATTGACGAACATTCGCCAGCTCCTGACGTGCCGGGCCGAAGGGGGCCAGGCTGCATTGCACGCCATTGAGCGGGCTGCGCTGGTCTGGGAAGGCGACACCATCGTGTGGGTGGGTCCCGAAGCTGCGTTACCGGCTCGCTTTCGGGCAGCGGAACGCTTCGATGCCGGTGGGTGTCTGGTGGCTCCTGGCCTGATCGACTGCCACACCCACCTGGCCTTCGGAGGGTGGCGGGCCGACGAGTTCCGGATGCGCTGTCAGGGCGTCTCTTACCTGGAGATTGCCCGGCAGGGTGGCGGCATCCGGCGCACGGTACAACAGACGCGAGCAGCTTCGGAAGACGATCTCTACCGTCGCTGCCTGCGCTTTTTGCAGGAAATGGCCCTGCTGGGCATTACCACGGTCGAGGCCAAAACCGGCTACGGGCTTTCGCTTGAGGAAGAGCTGAAGTTGCTGCGCGTCTATCAACGGTTGCAAACGCACCAGCCCGTGCGCCTAATTGCCACACTTCTGGCCGCCCATATTGTCCCTCCAGAGTACGCAGAGCGCCGCGAGGCCTACCTGCAGCTCCTGATGGATGAGTTGATCCCTTACGTAGGCAGCCAGCACCTGGCCGACTTCTGCGACGTGTTTGTGGAAGAAACGGCCTTCACGGTGGACGAAGCCCGGCAGATTCTGGAACGGGGCAAAGCATTCGGGCTGCGCCCCAAGCTGCACGTTGACCAGCTGCACGACGGCGGTGGGGCGCAGCTGGCCGCCGAAGTCGGAGCCATTTCGGCCGACCATCTGGAATATGCGGCCGAAGAAGGGATTCGGGCTATGGCCCGGGCGGGCGTGGTGGCCGTTGCCCTTCCCCTGGCCACGCTGTACCTGCGGCAGCGCCCGATGAATGCCCGCCGCTTTATCGAGGCTGGCGTCCCGGTAGCCGTTGCCACCGACTTTAATCCGGGCAGCGCGCCCACCTATCATCTGCCCCTGGCCATGACGTTGGCCTGCATCCTCTGCGGGCTAACGCCAGCCGAAGCCCTGAAAGGCGCCACCTGCTACGCCGCCCGCGCCATCGGGCGCGACCACGAGCTCGGCACGCTTGAACCCGGCAAAAAAGCCGACTTTATCCTGATCGACGCAGCAAGCGTGGACCACTGGCTCTATCATTTTCGCCCAAACGCGGTGCAGGCCACCTTTATTGGCGGACAGCGCTTTGAAAACTATGCTGTTACCGGCTGACGCCTTTACCTCCCCACCTGTCCCCTCGGACGTCTGGGATCCCACCGACCTGCGCGTGGGACAACTGCTGGGCCGGGCGGTTCGTTCGGCCGAAGAAGCTACCGTCGTCCTGGTGGGGTTTCCCTCCGACACCGGCGTGCGCCGCAATGGAGGGCGCCCCGGTGCCCGCCAGGCCCCTCAGGCCATCCGCGAAGCCTTCTACCGTCTGACTCCGGATCCCCGGGCTGGCCAGGCATTCATTGCGCTGCTGGAGCGTACGTTCGATCTGGGCGACTTTCGCATGAAGCGCACCCTGGAGGCCTCGCAGGAGCATTTCGGTCGCCTGATCGCACCGCTGCTCCGTGCCGGTAAGCTGGTGATCATCCTGGGCGGAGGCCACGAGACGGCGTACGCGCATTTTCTGGCCTACGTGCACGCGGCGCAGCCTGTCCACATCCTGAACTGGGATGCCCACGCTGATGTGCGTCCGCTGCGCGACGGCAAAGCCCACTCGGGTTCCCCGTTTCGCCAGGCGCTTACCCATCCCTCCGGCTGCTGCCAGAGCTACACCGTTGCCGGGTTGCTGCCGCACAGCACCGCCCCGGACCATCTGCGCTTTCTGCATCAGCATCAGGCCCACTACTTCTGGCGCGACGCTCTGACAGAGGACCGCATTGCTGACCTTTACTCCCCGGAGCGCACCCCCCTCATGGTCAGCTTCGACCTCGACCTGGTTGACCAGGCTTTCGCGCCAGGCGTCAGCGCACCGGCCACCGATGGCCTGTCTCCGGAGCGCTGGTTGCAGGCGGCCTACGAAGCCGGCCGCTGCCCGGCCGTCCAATCCATGGATCTGGTCGAGTGCAACCCTCGCCTGGATCGCGACCGGCAGACCATCCGGCTCGCTGCGCTTACGCTCTGGACATATTTTTGCGGGCTGGCAGAACGCCTCCGATGAAAAAAACTTCAGGGCTGCCTCCGCTGCAGACCGGTTTGTATATTGCGTTCCTGATTGGCAAAGGCCAGATAGACCATCATGCGGGCATTGCTTCGTTCGTGGCTGCTCAAAGGTGCACTGCTCTTCGCGCTGGCGCTGCCGGCTTTCTGGTATGCCCGCCATACCCTTCCGCGCTCATCTTCTATGCCTGCAGAAGCGCCTTCCTCCACATCTTCGGTTCCTGTTATCTATTATGATGCCTTTGGCATCGAGGAAGGGCGGTTCAAGCGCGAGACCCATCGCATCCGACGCGGCGAGACGTTCGCCGACATCCTGACGCGCTACGACGTACCCTACGCTCGCGTGCTGGCGCTAGCCCGGGCCGCCCGCGACGTGTTCAACGTGCGACGGCTACAGGCCGGACGCCCCCTGCATGTGTATCGCGACACCAGCGGCGCCCGGGTATTCGTCTACCAGCCCGATCCCATACGCTTTGTTGTTTTTGATCTGCGGAAGCCCCTGCAGGTCTATGTGGGCCGACGCGCTGCCGAGCACGTCGTTCGACGCGTAGCCGGAACGATCACGCGCTCCCTGTACGAAACCCTGCAGGAAGCCCATGCCGATCCGGAACTGGCCCTCCGGCTTGCTGAAATTTTTGCCTGGCAGATCGACTTTTACCGCATTCAGCAGGGCGACCGCTTCGTGGCGCTCTACGAGGAGACGCGCATCGACGGTGAGCCGGTAGGCATCACCCGCGTCCTGGCCGCCCGCTTTCAGCACCGGGGTGAAGATTTCTATGCGTTTCGGTTTGAACACGCTGGCGGTGTGGATTACTACGACGAAAACGGCTACAACCTGCGCAAGGCCTTCCTGAAAGCTCCGTTGCGCTATAGCCGAATCACCTCACGCTACAGTCTGCGCCGGTTTCATCCGATCCAGAAGCGCTACAAACCCCATCTGGGTACCGACTATGCTGCCCCGCCCGGCACGCCGGTCTATGCTACCGGCGACGGCGTCGTGGTGGCCGCCGGCTACACGCGCGCCAACGGTTACTACGTCAAGATCCGGCACAATGCAACCTACACAACCGGCTACCTGCACTTCTCGCGCATTGCGAAAGGCATTCGGCGGGGCGTGCGCGTGCGCCAGGGACAGGTGATCGGCTACGTGGGCAGCACCGGCCTGGCCACCGGCCCGCACGTGTGCTACCGCTTCTGGAAAAACGGTCGCCAGGTAGATCCCCTGCGCGAAAAGCTACCGCCCGGCAAACCGGTACCCGACTCCCTGCGCGATGCGTTTTTTCACGTGCGGGACCAACTCATGCCCCGCCTTCTGTTCGAGCCGCTTGCCTACGCTGAGACGGCCACCTCCCGACCCTCCAACGCTGCCCTCCTGCAATAGCAGCAGCATCAACGCCCTCATCTGTCGATCCCACCGAACCAGGCGGCAAGCTGCATGGCGTGGTCTCAGTGTTTTTCCCGACGATCCGCTGCGCGTGGTAGCAGGGAATCCGCTCTTTCCCTGCCTGTGGCTTAAAGGCCGGAGGCGTAGGCAGCCCATCACTTTGCGGGCAACAGAATCCTGAACTCACTGCTGTGGCTGGGTCGAACATCCAGTAGCGTTACTGGTTTGTACCACGGCAGGTCCAGTTATATATTGGCCTTGTGCGTATCTGACATTATGCTCCTTCTGTGAAGGAAGGGATGGTTCTGTCTGTCAATATTGACAACGGTAGCTTGTAACCATGATTACAACAATCTTGCCTTTGCTGCTGATTCTTTTGCTCTACCCATTGACATTTACATGGAAAAGGATGCCGCCGCTCCTTGCTTTGCTCATCATGGGCGGACTGGCGCTGTTCTTTCTGGCTGTTGCCTTCATGGAGGAACAGAATAAATATTTTTCTCTATTTCTTGCCACTATTGCTCTGGGAGCAGGCGTACGATATCTGAAGAGGTATCGCACATTCCAAGCATTTTCAGATCAAAGCTGAACCTTTAACAAAAGGAGACGGTCCCATGAAGCCTCAAGATTGGTTACCGATCCTGCTGATCCTGAGCATCTTTTTACTCTTTCTCCCCTTTCGCCGGGTCTATCAACAGTTGCCGGACTGGGTGGCCTACAGCCTCTACTGGGCCGTCATCGGCCTGATGGTGCTGGCAGCCTTCCTGGCCCAGGCAACTGAACATCTGGGCTTTGTCCTGGCCTTCTTTACGCTGGCCTTTTTCTATCTGGTGCATACCCGCCGGCAGCAGCGCCAGGCAGACCGTGCTTCCTGAACCGCAAAGCCTATGGTAGCGAGATTCGCAACAGCGAGGAGGCCCTGGAAGAGAGGGATTCTGACACTCTGCCTGTGGTTAGGATTGGGAGGTGCGGTCCGGGGACAGGACACGCTGTACCTGTCCCCGGACCTTATTCTTCCGCCTGAACATTTCGGTCGCGTCATTGCTTTGGCCACTGATTCATCCGGACGTAATTCCTCCGGGATATCCACTTAAGCTCCAAAAGCAACCGAAACGCACACACTGGCCATATGTGAATGCGTTACTCATGGATGCTCAGGGACGTATCTGGGTGCGGATTGAATCCGGGAAGCAGACGCCTCATCGAACGATTTACTGGACTGAAAAACTTGGATTTGTTGTCTTTGAGGGAGCCGTCGAATTAAAAACGATCCATCACGGTTACGCATGGGGCATTCAGGTTGATTCGGATGGTTTGACCTCCGTGGTACGCTATCGTCTCCCGTCACAATGAACCCTTTTTTCAGACAGCGATTGTTCCCTCCGCCACTCCATATTTGACATAAATCGCTCAGGTGCTTGACAATGTGTGTTACTTCCGGGTGCGCGGCCGGTCGTCTGGCCCGCCCCTTCGGTGGCCGGCCCGAGGCCCATCGGGTGCGAACTGCCAAGCTCAGAGGAGAGGTGCTACGAAGCAGGGAATCTCTTGGCCCGCAATCCTGCCCATAGTCGTGCTGGGCTTACTGAGCCATTTTTTGTCCCCAGCGTCAGTTTTTCAGACCTTCTATTCTATGTGCCTGGGAAACCGAGGAATACGCCAGCGTTGGATCCACCTTCTCTTTTGGATCACGCAACGCCTCCCGTTTACGCAGGCGCAGTGGCAGCAGGCCGTGGACCGGATGCGGCGGCTGGCTCCCCCGAGGTACAAATCTCTTGCTATCCTCGCCCCCAGCGCAATTACTGGCCCTATACCGACGATCTGCTGCTGGACGACCAGCGACGCGTGTGGCTCCGGCTGCAACAGGGACCAGAAGTCACAGACCAGGCCGTGTATTTGGTCGTTTCCAAAAAAGACCAACGCCAGATTGTTCTGGAAGGCTCCGTTAATCTGGAAGTGGTGCAGCAGGGACAGGCCTGGGGCATCAGGAATGACCCCGATGGCCTCCAAGAGGTGGTTCGTTATCGATTACCTTTTGATGGACAACCATAATCTCCTACACACCTAATTGCTGCGGAGCTGTTCGATGCCGGTGGAGTTTCAAGCTATCAGTTTGTCTTTGATGGAAGACCGTACTGCTATGTTGATCTAGACACATGGGGCGATTGCCCCCTATTCACAACCTGAATAAGTTTACCATGTTGCCCAAAGCCATTTCTATGGCAATACTCTTTGTTGCTTTGCCACCATCCTATTGTCTGGCGCAGACCTGGACCGCCTCGTTCTCCACGGAATGGACAGTAGGAACCCAAGAAACGAAGCCCCACTTCTTTCGCTTCCCAGAGCATCTGATTACGGACCGGCAGGGGTATGTGTACATCCACGACTATGGCGACACGCGTCTGCGGGTCTTTGATGCAAACGGACGCTTCGTCAAATACATCGGGCGCAAAGGACAGGGACCTGGGGAATTCGAATCGATCAGCCTGTTTTTTGTCGATGCAAACAATCGGCTGTACGTAAACGATCCCATCAACGGCCGCATCACAATCTATGCAGATGCGGCCCGCACAACGTTCCACACTCGGCCTCGTCCGCCCCTGATGATACGGCAGGTGCTGCCGCTTTCGGCGGATTCCCTCCTGCTTGTGGGGCGTCATCGAACCCGAAAAGACGATTGCATTCTTTTTCTCACCAATAGCGCGTTTCGGCTTAGCCAGGCTTCCTGCCTGGCCCGCGCTTCGCTTTTCTGGTCGCCCGAGGATCCCCTCTACGCCATGCAAACATTTCGGAGCGCCATTCGGGTGGCCTATCGTGAGGGCGTCCTCATGGCCGCGCCCTGGCTCTATGAAGGCGTACTCTTCCGCCTGGAACGCCACCGTGACCAGTGGCAGGCAACGCAGCTTACCGGCCTCCACCCCGGCAAATCGGCCTACACCAAACTGCCAGACGGCACAGCTCCCTGGGACCTGCCGCCTTCGGAAAAAAACAACGTGTCCTTTTTCAGCGGTCCGTATGGGCGCCTTGCCCTGCGCATTCATCGTCGCAGCCTGGGCGTCTTTGCGCTGGCCAATGGCGGGTGGGGGCATTTCAGTATAGACCAGCAGCATGATCCGCCGATTGGTTTTCTGGAGATCTGGGATGGGCGGGGCCAGTATCTGGGTTATGCCGAGCTTCAGTCGCCTCCGTACGACATCCTGTGGAAAGAACCGGACAGGGACACGTTTTATCTGTTGCGGTGGCAGGAGGATTTGCCGGTTATCGAAAAGGCCCGGCTACGACTTCGCCCGAAGCGGTAGCCTCGCGCCGGCAAATCACGCCAGCAGCCTAAACGCTGCGCGCCTTTTCTCCGGAGATAAGGTCCGAACGTTTTCCGTTCCTACCCGGAGGTTTGATCATTCAGGATGAAACGCCCGCTTGACAGAGAAGATGTGCTCCTTATAAACAGGATGCAAGGCGGAGCGCTTTTCTTTTCGCGCAAAAGGTGTCCCAGATAACCGAACACCCCCCGCGGCTCACCACGCAACGGTATCTCCAGCAAAAAAGGGCGCTCCAGAACACTGGAGCGCCCTTCCGAGCCAGCCGCAACTGCCTTTATTCCCGGTAAGGTTCAAAACGAGACGAAAACCGGGAGCGATCCCCAGCCCGAACTACCAGCGTTCCGCGCGCAACAGCCCCACTCCGTACCAGCTCTACCGTGTAGGTGCCCGGTGGGAGGTAGTAGCGCCCATTGTCGGCTGCCTTTACCTGCGCTTTCGCATCGCGTCGGGCATTGAAGGCTGCCACCTGTGCCGTGTCAATGGTCAGGTCATAGACGGGATAGTTAAGACCGACCTCAGCCGTGTCTACCCGAGTAGCCAGAAGCAGGGTATCCTCTGTCAGGATCCGAATGGTTACCAGACCCGCTTCTCGACTATAGTACGGGATCCGAACCACAGGCGTATCTGGTTCCATCCAGACCGCCCGCCGACGCCCCCAGGTTGGATTGTGCCGCAGCGTATCGATGGCAAACACGTGGAGCGGCTGGCGCAAAAGCTCCGGCGTAAGTTGCTGTATCTCCTCCAGATCCGCAACATAAAGCGAGCGACCATGCGTGGCCACTACCAGATCACGAGCCCGTTTATGAATGACCAGATCATGCACCGGCGCATGGGGCAATCCTTCGTAAAAGGGCATGAACGAACGTCCCCGGTCGAGTGAGACGTAGAGCCCCCCATCGGTGCCTACGTAGAGGATGTCTGGATTGTAAGGGTCTTCGCGCACGACGTTAATCGGCTCGTAGGGCAGGTCCGTTCCAATGCGCGTCCAGGTCTGGCCGTAATCTTCTGAGCGATAGAGATACGGGGTGAAATCGTCCCATCGATACCCGTTGAGCGCCACATAGACCCGGCTTTCCACATGCTGCGAGGGCTCCACGTGGCTCACCCAGAGATGCTGAGGGAGATCGTCCGAGATGCGGGTCCAGGTAACGCCGCCATCCCGGGTTACGTGTACTAGGCCGTCATCACTACCCACATAGATGAGCCCAAACCGGAGCTCCGACTCTGCAATGGTGGTGAGCGTGCCGTAGGGGACGTCCCCTTTGCGACCGCCGCGCGTCAGATCGCCTGAGATGGTTTCCCAGTCGTCCCCTCGGTTCAGGGATCGATGCAGCTTGTTTGAGCCCAGATATAGAATGTCGGGGTGGTGGCGCGAGAGAAAGATAGGTGTTTCCCAGTTGAACCGCAGCGGCGTTTCGCCCAGTTTGTGACGGGGCTTGATCGAAATGCGCCGTCCTGTTTTGCGCTCAATTCGGAAGTAATTACCGAACTGGAAGCCCGTGTAGACGATATCATTCGTGCGCGGATCAACCTGCACCTGCATGCCGTCGCCGCCCAGCAAGCGCTCGTACGGATAACGTCCCTCGGCATACCATTCATAACTGAACGTGTAGGTGCTGGGCCCTACCCAGACGCCGTTGTCCTGCAACCCCCCATAAACGTTATAAGGAAAAGCGCTGTCAACCGCTACCGAGTAGAACTGCCCTACCGGTGGCGTGTTGGCCTTAAACCACGTCTTTCCATTATCATAGGTCAGGTTCACGCCGCCGTCGTTGCCATTGACCAGATGTCCGGGTCGCATGGGATTGATCCAGAGGGCATGGTGATCCACGTGCACGTTCTCCTCGTTGATGGAGCGCCAGGTGCGTCCGCCGTCTTCAGAGACCAGAATGGGCACGCCCAAGATATAGACATGATCTGGATCACTGGGGTCGACCCGAATTTGGCCAAAGTAGTAGCCGTAGGAGAAGTACACGTTGTCCAGGTACGCCTCGTGCGTGCGGCGCCAGGTACGTCCTCCGTCGTCTGAGCGATAAACTTCGGCACCAATGACTGGTGTTTCGAACAGCTCTCGGTTCGCGTCGGTCAGGTAATCGTAAAGCGCGCGCGGCTCAATCTCTCCGCGCCGCACCATAGCTTTAACCTTCTGGGCTGTATAGATGCGCGGGAAGTTATGCTCCCGAAGAAACGCTTCCAGCGAGTCGTCTGACAGCGCCAGAAAATCTTCCCGGCGCATTTCCAGGAAGTCCTCTTTGGTCAGCGCGCGCTTTTCCTTTTTTTCTTCGGGGCGATGGTACTGATTATCGAGCAACGCATAGAGGATCTGCGGATTCTCCGGATAAAGGGCCAGTCCGATGCGCCCAACACCTTCGCCAGTTGGGAATCCGCTGCCTTCTACGTTGAGGCGTTGCCAGGTCTCGCCACCGTCCGTCGATTTGTAGATGCCGGAGCCGGGACCGGCCTCGACAAAGTTCCAGGCGCGCCGCTCTCGGTGCCACATCGCTGCATAGAGCACGTCCGGATTAGTCGGGTCGATCACCAGGTCGATAGCCCCTGTATTTTCATCCACGTAGAGCACGCGGCGCCAGGTGCGTCCCCCATCGGTTGTTTTGTAGACCCCTCGTTCCGGGTTAGGGGAGTACAGGTGCCCCACGGCAGCTACCCAGACCGTGTTGGGATCATCGGGATGCAGTACGATACGACCAATGTGGTGCGTTTCGGCCAGTCCCAGATGTTCCCAGGTGCGCCCACCGTCTGTCGAGCGATACACGCCGGTGCCAGCGTACGAAGAACGGCTGGAGTTGCTTTCGCCGGTCCCCACCCAGATAATCCCGCGCTGCCAGTCCACCGCAATGTCCCCCATCGTCATGGTTGCCTCGCGCTCGAAGAGCGGCCGAAAGGAAATTCCATTGTTTTCCGTCTTCCAGAGCCCTCCCGAGGCATAGGCCACATAGAATTCGGTCGGGTTGTCCGGGTTAACGTCTATGTCCACCACCCGGCCGCTCATGATCGTGGGGCCAATGCTCCGGAATGGCACGTTGCGCACGAGCGAGCGCTCCAGACGGGCCATCCGCTCCTGAAACGACCGCAAACGAACCTCAGCGGGTGTTGGCGGAACCGGTGGGCGCTCCTGCGCCTGCGCCGTCAGAACCAGCCATACAAGGCCCAGCAGGAGGCCCCTGCGCATGGTATCCCGAAAGACGTTGGGTTTTCTCATCGTTTTGCTATATCTTCGGTGCGTTTCGGTATCAGCAGAAACTACGAGATCGTTTTATTTTTTGCCATGCTCCGGCACGCTCTGGACGTGATGGCGGTATCTCTTCAGCTTCGACGCCCGGCACCACTTCGCTCGCGCGCCTTTGCGCTGGCGCTGCGCGCAGCCCGACGCTCGCTCGTGCGCAGAAGTCGGCTCATGAGGCTGACCCTGCATGCTTACCGTCAGTTGTTCCGAGACGAAACCGCGCTGGCTTCGGTGCGCCGCGAGCTATACACGCTCGTGCGCATGGTGCAGGCCTGGGCGCGTCGTGAGTACCGCCTCGTTCCCTGGCATTCCCTCCTCTACGGCGTGGCAGCCCTCGCCTACTTTGTCAATCCCGCCGATCTGCTGCCCGACATGCTGGTGGGACTGGGACTGGTTGACGACGCGGCGGTCATTGCAGCGGTTGCCCGTGCCATCCGCTCAGACCTCGATCGCTTTCGACAGTGGGAAGCCGGGAAGCATGGTCGTATCAGCAAGCAATCCGTATGAAACTTCTGTGGATCACCCTGGGAGGCGCCCTGGGCGCACTCGCGCGCTACGCGCTTTCAGGTTTTGTTTATACCTGGCTGGGTCCTACCTTTCCCTGGGGCACCCTGGTTGTCAATCTGACAGGATGCTACGGACTGGGCCTGCTATGGGCGCTTTCTGAAAGCGTTGCACTCCCTCCCGCGATTTCTCCATTGATCTTTATAGGGTTTTTCGGTGCATTCACCACGTTTTCCACGTACGGCCTGGAAAGCTTCCAACTGCTGCGTGACGGTGAGCTCCTGCTGGGCCTGATGAACTTGCTCGGAAGCAGCCTGGCCGGGCTGCTCTGCGTCGCGTTAGGATTTCTAACCGCCCGGCTGCTACTACACCTGGGAGGTCTCCTATGACCAAGCTTCCTGCCGAAGGCGTCTTGTTGCGTATCTTTATAGGCGAAACCGACCGCTACCAGGGAAGGCCGCTGTACGAACAGATTGTGCTGAAAGCTCGCGAGCTGAACCTGGCCGGTGCTACCGTCTTGCGGGGCATTATGGGTTTTGGTGCCTCCAGCCGCGTGCACACCGCCAAGCTGCTTCGGCTTTCCGAGGATCTTCCCGTGGTAGTGGAGATTGTCGATACGGAGGAAAATATTCAAAAACTCTTACCTTTCCTGGACGAAGCTGTACAGGAAGGATTAATCACGATGGAGAAAGCCTATGTGGTCCGCTATCGTCACCGCCCGGAAACGTAAGCTGACGTTCTTGCTGGCTCTCCTGTTGTGGAGCCCGCTACTCCATGCTCAAGAGCCAGTTGACACGCTGGCGATCCGCTTGATTCGGGAAGAAGGCCTGCAGCGCAGCCAGGTGATGGAGACGCTTTTCTGGCTTACCGATGTGTATGGCCCTCGACTGACCGGCTCCCCCCAGCTTGACAGCGCAATGGCCTGGGCGGCCCGTCAGCTTCAGGCCTGGGGCGTGCAGCATGTTCGCCAGGAACCGTGGGGACCTTTTGGCCGCGGGTGGACGCTGCATCATTTTCGCATGGAAGTAACGGCGCCTGTGTCGTTTCCAGTACTTGCCTATCCAAAGGCCTGGTCGCCAGACATTGAGGGTCCGGTAACTGCCGAAGTGGTTCGATTTGACGTCGAAGACACCAGTGCCTTTGCCGCGTACCGGGGTAAGCTGCGCGGCAAAATCGTGCTCCTGGAGCCGCCCCGGGAACTCAACGAACCCTTTGAGCCGCTGGCGCGGCGCCGCGACGCGGACGACCTGCTGGCGCTGGCGAACGCTGCCCATCCGGAAGGCGGGGGCCGGCGTTACAGCGCCGCCGCCCTGCGGCGACTGGAGCTGGCCCAGCAACGCCTCCAGTTTCTTTATGAGGAGCAGCCCCTGGCCATTCTGGATCGCAACTTCCGCGGGGATTATGGTACCGTCTTCGTCTCGGCCGCTCGCGTGCCTGCTCCTCCAGGAACGCCCTGGTTCGAACGCCCCGGCCCCTGGAAACCTGGCGTACAGGTGATTCCCCAGTTCACCGTAGCGGTCGAGCATTATAACCGGATTTACCGACTGCTCGAACGGGGCTTTCGGGTAGAAATGACAATAGACCTCGACGTGTCCTATCATGAAAACGACCCCTATGAATACAACCTGATTGCTGAGCTGCCTGGCACCGACCCCCGGATTGGCGACGAGCTCGTCATGCTGGGCGCCCACTTCGATTCGTGGCACGCCGGCACCGGTGCTACCGATAACGCGGCAGGCTCGGCGGTCATGATGGAAGCCATGCGCATTCTAAAGCGGGTCTATGACCAACTGGGCCGGGGCCCCCGCCGCACGATCCGGCTGGCGCTCTGGACCGGCGAAGAGCAAGGCCTGTTAGGTTCCCGCGCGTATGTCAACCAGCACTTTGCAGAACTACAAGGCTGGGGCCAGCCCCCTGCCCGCCTTAAGCCGGCCCACGAAAAGTTCTCCGTCTACTTTAACCTCGACAACGGCGGGGGCAAAATTCGGGGCATTTATCTCCAGGGAAATGAAGCGGTCGCCCCGATTTTCCGCGCCTGGCTGGCGCCTTTTCACGACCTGGGGGCTGCGACGATCTCGCTGCGCAACACCGGCGGCACCGATCATCTGTCGTTCGATGCTGTGGGGCTGCCGGGCTTCCAGTTCATCCAGGACCATCTGGCCTATGGCACGCGCACGCATCACTCCAATATGGACGTCTTCGACCATGTCATCGCAGACGACCTGAAACAGGCGGCCACCATCGTTGCGGCTTTTGCCTACCACGCAGCCGAGCGCGACGAGCGCATCCCGCGTAAACCGCTGCCGCTTCCGGAAGGCACCCGCTAAACTTCAGGCCTGCGCCTGCCGGTCGGCGTCGGGCGATGCCGAAGCCTCCACGGGCTTCATTGGATAGACGTAGAGCGTCTGCGTCGGGTAGGCGAACTCGATGCCTTCCTGGGCAAAACGCTCAAAAATGGCCAGATTAATGGCCTGCTGAATGTTCATGTAAAGTGTATAATCCGGATCCAGCACCCAGTAGACGACCTCAAAGTTGAGCGATGAAGGGCCAAATTCTTTAAAGTGCGCGCGGTCGAAGCGCACGCGCTCCTGCGCTTCCACGACTTCGCGAATGATCTCAGGAATCTTCTCCAGCTTTTCCTTAGGTGTCTGATAAACGACCCCTACCGTAAACACAATGCGCCGCTCCCGCATGCGCTTGTAGTTGCGGATGCGGCTGTTGAGCAGATCGCTGTTGGAAAAGACCAGTTGCTCGCCGGTAAGGCTACGAATGCGCGTGGACTTGAGGCCAATGTGCTCAACTGTTCCCATGTAGTTATCGACAATAATAAAATCGCCCACCACAAAAGGCTTGTCGAGCACAATGGAAAGCGACGCGAACAGATCCCCCAGAATATTCTGCACGGCCAGACCAATGGCCACGCCGGCAATCCCGACGCTGGCCACCAGCGCGGTGATGTCCACTCCGAAATTATCCAACGCGACCAGCAGCACAAGCGTCCAGAGCACCAGGCGCCCAATGAAGCCCAGCGCCTGCATCGACATGACAGCGGCCGGATCTTCCTCAAGCTTTTGCTTGCGATAGCGCTCCACATAGAAGGTGATCAGCCCATTACCCCAGCGAATGACCTGCAGGAGCAAAAGCACAAACGCAATCCGGCCACCCCACCGCACGACCGGCTGCGGTAACTGGACAAGCGCTACCGAGGCGTAAAAGGCCAGCCCTACCAGGAAATAGGCACGTGTCCGGCGCAGGGCGTTTGCAATAACATTGTCAATGTTTGTGCGCGTGCGCTTGGCCAACGCTTCCAGTCTTCGGGCCAGTACCCGCTGCACCACAATGAAAATCACGGACAGCACGGCCCAGATGCCAATCGCCTTCAGCCAGGCTACCAGCGGTGCACCAGCTATCAGGGTCTGGCCGAATTCACCGAGTTGCAATCCCAGAGGCTGCATCATGTCCGCTCTTTAGGTTGGCGCTTTTCTTCCGAAAAATATACGGTGCAAGCTGCTCAGGCTGGAACAGGGATTTTTTGTGGCGGTTGATGCTGCTGCTCATTCGGAAGGACCTTCCATAGCAGGTGCGTATGGAACTGGTCAGCGGCTATCAGCCGGAACCCGAGCGACGCATCGGTCCCACAGTTTCCAAAGATAAGTGGATCAATCACGCGAAAAATAAGCTAGCTCGGGGTTACGTACTCATCGTTGGCACGGAACGGCGCAACGCGAACTTTTACCTGCGCGGCAAAGGGTACGAGATGTGTCCGTATGACATAGCGCAGGCGATGATCAAGCAGGGTCTGGTCGTGCAGACAGGCAAACACCACCTGGGCCTGATCTATGAACTGGCCCCTGAAGTCAAGGCCGAGCAACCTCCCCCTCGTCCTCGCACGTCTGAGCCGCCTGAGCCGGATACCATGGAAACCATTCTGGGTGGTCTGGCCGACAGCGCAGACGCTGCCGCATTAGAGGAAGTTGAAGAAGTACTTGACGAAGAGGACGAAGCAGAAGACGAATTTGATGAGGAAAACTTTGAAGAAGAAGATGAGGAGGAGGAAGACTAGTCACGCTCCTGCCAGATCCTTTCTGGTTACCACCCCCACTAACTGTCCCTTGTGAACCACCAGCAATGCCTGGTGCGCTCCTGCGCTTAACAGACGCCGCGCTTCTTCTACTGAAGTTTCCGGCGTTAGAAGTGGAGGATCGGTCTGCATGACGTGCCGTACCCGTAGCGGCGCGTCGGCCTCCTCCGCCAGGGCCTGCAGTACCGCCTCTCGGCTCAGCAAGCCGACAGGGCGGTGCTGCGCGTCTTCGACTGGCACAAAAGACAACTGTTTCCAGTCCATCAAAGCAGCCACAAACACCAGGGGCTCATCCTCGTGAACAGTAAACAAATCAGTTGTCATAACATGCTCTACCCGTCGGTTTCCCTGGGCTTCACGCCGACGCACAGCTGCCAGCCGCGCCAGCTCCCAGGTATGCACCGGACGGTTTTCCTGCTGATAAGCTTGCATGGTTAATACCAGCGCTTCCAGGCGCTCCGCGCGACTCCCCTGCCCTTTCAGAGCGGCCAGCGAACGCAGTTGCCATTCGGCGCCGGTCTGATAGCGCCTCACGCGTTCCTGAATAATGTCCAGATAGTGGGTGATATCCGCCGGATCAATCCTGGCGCGCCGCAGCCCTGCCCGGGCCATTGGTAACAGCTCTTCCAGAATCAAGCGAGCAGCCGGCCAGCGCGCGCCATCCAGCCAGGTAAGATGCGCGCCCAGCCCCAGACGCGCCGCCGCAATGAAGTTGCCGCGCGCTTCGTCAAAATCAAGCTGCCGGTGCAGGTCTGGCTCCCGATGCGCCAGCTCCAGGACCAGTCCCGCCCAGAAAGCGGCATTGGCGACCTCATCGGCAGGGGTCGGACCGGCAGGAAGCACCCGGTTTTCAATGCGAAGATGTGGACGCCCCCCTGTAACCCCATAACAGGCCCGGTTCCAGCGATAAACGGTTCCGTTAAAAAGTTGCAATGCCTGCAGCTGGGGAATACTTCCCTGTTCCAGCACAGCAAGCGCATCTTCCAGAGGAGTCTCTGGCATTAGCAGCACCCGGAAGCGTGCCAGATCCTCCCGATAGATTTCCAGAACCGACGCCCGCACCCAGTCTGTGCCAAAATGCACCCGGGGACTCATCTCTCGGAGATACAGATGCCCTCTGCGCGTATCAATAGCCTGTCGAAAAACAGCAATGCGGGTCTCATGCCAGAGACGCTTACCAAAAAGCACCGGCGCGTTAGCTCCCGCTGCCAGAACCGGCGCCGCAGCTACCTGAGCCGCATTATAGAACGGTGCGAAAGCGTCGGGGTCAACCTGCAGGTGCACCTGGAAACTGGCATTGCAGCCCTCCACCATTATGGAGTCCAACTGCACAAACAGCTCGTCAATGCCTGTGATCTGCAGTTGAATAGGCCCTCCTCGTAACTGTGTGATCACCTCATTCAGTTGCATGTAGCGCGGCCGAGGCGTCATATTTTCCAGCGCGAGATCCGACAGATGGATGGTAGGCAGAATCCCACACAGCGCAATGTCATGGCCCAGTTCGCGAGCCAGCGCCCGCGCATGAGCCAGTCGTTGCACAAGCTGTCGTTCTAATAGACGAAGCCCATTGCCTTCAAGCTGGACAGGATCCAGGTTGAGCTCTAAGTTGAAGCGCGTCAGCTCAGGTACCAGGTGAGGATCGCGATTCTGCGCCAGTACCTGTTCGGCTACCGGTACCGGATTGCCACAGGCATCTACCAGAAACAACTCCTGTTCAGCTCCCAGCCGACAGATGCCCTGTTCAATGAGATCCGATTCCAGCATCCGCGCCAGGGCCTCCAGATCTCGCAGCAACGCCTCAATCATGCGGCGCCGTATTCGTTGATGCTCCTCCAATTTCTTCTTGCATTATAGCAACGCGGTCATTAGTATGGGTGATATATTAAAGAACAATGCACAGTATATCGCAGCCATGCGAAACGGTTTACTGTTCCTTTTCGGTTGCCTGCTCTGGACAACAACCGCTCAGGCACAGCCTGCTACCTTGCAGGGCCGCGTGTTGGACGCACGGACAGGTGAGCCGCTGCCGGGCGCCAATGTGGTCATTCCTTCTCTGATGCGCGGAGCGGCTACAGATGTGGAAGGCCGCTATCGCATTGAAGATCTGCCGGCCGGCACCTATGAGGTGGTTGCACGCTTCATAGGATATCGTGAGGGCCGGCTTGTGGTCACGTTGCAACCGGGAGCTACCGTTACGCAGGACATTACGCTGGAAGAAGATCTGTTGCAACTGGACGAGGTAGTGGTAACGGGTCAGGGAACCAGCGTGGCGCGCCGCAAGCTCGCGACTGATGTAGCGGTATTGACAACGCGCGATATTGAGGAAGCGCCGGTGCTCTCGGTCGATCAATTGCTGCAGGGACGCGTGGCCGGTGCCACAATTCGGTTGCAGAGTGCCCAGCCGGGCCAGGCTGCCCTGATTGATTTCCGAGGCATCACAAGCGTCATTGGTAGCCAGACTCCCGTCATCTACATCGATGGCATTCGCGTTGACACCGAGCTGGGCACCAGCTTCAGCCTGGGAGGCGAACTGACCTCGGCACTGGCTGAGCTAATTACCAGCGACATTGAACGCATTGAAATCACACGAGGAGGAGCCGCAAGCACGCTCTATGGATCGGACGCTGCCTCCGGCGTTATCCAGATCTTTACGAAGCGCGGACAGGCCGGTCGCTCCACGGTTACGATTCGCACCGAGCTGGGCTTCGACCAACCGGAGACCCGTTTTCTCAAAGATACCGGCTTTTCGTTTCCCCAAACGCGCGAAGATCCTAACGACCCGAACTATGGCAAAACCAGCTTTATTCGCGACCACTTTCTGAAAAACGGGTTCTATCAGAACTACTACGTAGGCTTTTCGGGTGGCTCGCCAACATTTACGTACAATGTAAGTGGACGCCTGCAACATGATACCGGCGTGCAGCCCAAAAACGAAAACACCCTGTACGCGCTGCGGGCCAACCTGCAGGCCAGGGTTCGCCCCGAGCTGGAGGTTTCGTTTTCGGGCTCGTATGTACGCTCTCAGTTCCAGCGGCTTTTCAACGGCCAGTCCATTTTCGACCCGCTGACTACTTTCGAAGTAGGCGACGCCCTGTTCTTTAGCGGCGCCGAAACCTTTGAAGAGGCGCTGCGCATCTTCCTGTTGCCCGACGTTAACGAAGGGGTTCACCGGTTCACTGCCGGCTCGACGATTCGGTTTACGCCATCCCCTCTGTTTAGCACCAGGCTAACCGTGGGTATCGACATGCGCGCCAACGAACAGCGCGTGTTTTTGCCCATTGAGTTTGAACCGGTGTCGGGAGACCGCGGCGAACTAAGCCGCTACAACCGCGATTTCTCCGTCGTAACGTTGGAATATGTGGGGACGATCAACTATCCCCAGCTTGGCCCTGTCTCCTCAACGTTTACGTTTGGCGTGCAGGGCTTTCGCGAGGATGAAAGCATCATCACTGCCACGGGAACAACCTTCGCCCTGCCTGGCACCGAAGATCTGGACGAAGCGGCCACGGTTACAGCCGAAGAGACCCGCACCCAGATCTTCAACGGCGGCATCTTCTTCCAGGAACAGCTTAGCTTCTTTGACCGGCTGTTTCTGGAGGCCGGCCTGCGACTGGATGGCAACAGCGCTTTCGGTAAGGACGTAGGTCTACAAGCTTATCCCAAAATCGGGATTTCCTACAACATTCATGATGAACCCTTCTGGCGAGGTACCCTGGCCCGCTACATCTCGGTTTTGAAGCTGCGGGCCGCTTATGGAGAGACAGGAAAGTTCCCCTCCCCCTTTGCACGGGACGTCACCTTCCAGGCTACTCCCTTCCGAGGCGAAAGCGCTCCCCGCTTCGACAATCCGGGCAACCCTGAACTAAAGCCCGAACGCACCGCAACGCTGGAAGCAGGGTTTGATGCGCTGCTGCTTCAGAATCGACTCAGCTTGAACGTGACATTTTACAGAGCGCGCACGAGCGATGCCCTGCTTTACGTGCCCGAGCAACCTGTAACCGGCAAAGGTACCCAGCTACGCAACGTGGGCGTTATCGAAAACACGGGCATCGAACTGGCTGCCGAAGTGTACGTGTTCAACCGCCGGGACCTGCAATGGTCGATTGGACTTAGCTACCATGGCTTCCGAAACCGGATGGTCGACATGGGGGGAGCTCCACCTTTTGCCATCTTTGAACCCTGGCAGCGCGTTGAAGAGGGCCATCCGGTCGGAGAGTGGTACGTAACGGTGCCTATCGACACCAACGGAGACGGCTTGCCGGACGATTCGGAGTTCCAGTTTATTGGGAAGACGCCTTATCCTACCAAAACAGGATCCATCTCGACCACCCTGTCGCTGTTTGACAACCGGCTGCAGTTCTATGCACTGGCCGACTGGGCTACTGGAAGCCTCGTGGCCGACTATGGAAGCGCCTGGGCTTCGTTCAATGGCATTGAACGCACGGTCTTTCCCACGCGCTATGACCTCAACGGTAATGAGATTGGCAAATTCCGCTACCGGGAAGCATTTATTGCCCTGCTCAAAAACGGCGATTATCTCAAGATTCGTGAGCTCTCGTTACGCTACAGCATACCGCGCACCCTGCTGCAAAACCTGCCCGTGCAACGCGCTAGCGTGACCTTCAGCGTCCGCAACGTCTACACGTTCGCCAAACAAGACCTGGTTGACCCGGAACTGGCGGGCTGGGCCGCCCCCGGAGACCTCCAACTGGGAGGCGTGCAGAGCATCACCTTATCGCCGCCACGCCAGTTCCGCTTTGCTGTCCAGGTAACCCTCTAACGCGATGGAAAACCATTCCGTTAAGGCTATGCGACGCAATATTCGTCTGATTGCTCTGGCAACCTGCCTGTTGCTCCTGGGTCTTTATGGCGCCGGGTGTGATTTCCTTGATCCCACCCGCGTGGAAAACCCGCGCACGACCCTGGAAGACTTCCAACAGGCGCCAGAACCGGTTGCAGCCCTGCTTCCTGGACTGCGTGCCCAGTTTGCCCGGGCGCTGGGTGCCGTGGTGGTTATCACAGAGTTCGTTACCGACAACTTCTCAATCAACGGCACGGGACTGGGCGGCACGGTCTATGACTTTCCCCGTGATATTAAGCCCGTAGATCTGGACCGGACCAGCCGCTTTACTGGTCCCTACTGGAACTTGCAGGAGCTGCGCGCTCTGGCTGACTTTCTGCTTAACGAAGTGGCGCCTGCAGACAGCCGGGCTACCCCTGAACAATTGGCCGAAGCCCGCTACTACCGGGGCATGGCTTATCTCATGCTGGGCGAAAACTTCGTCGCCGCCCCGGTAGAGCAAGATGGCACGCCCGTAGCAGCGGCCCAGCTCCTGGAACGCGCGATCAGTGATCTGGAAAATGCGCTTGACACCAACGCTGAACTGCCCGACGGCGTATCGCTGGACCTGGCAGCGCGCGCAGCCCTGGCCCGCGCGCACCGAGCCCTCGGTCATGCCGAGCTCGCCGATCAATATGCGCAGCAGGTGCTCAGTGCCGACCCTGCTTTCCTCTTTGCTCAGGGCTTTGATGCGAGTTCTATTGACAATGCCCCCTGGGCTTATCTGGTAGCCCGCGCCCTGCAAGAAATGCAACCGCTGCCCCGGTTGGATTTTCTGGATCCTAAATATATCGACCGAGAAAGCCCAATTCCGGTCGCAAAAGCCGAAGAAATGCTTTTAATTCGGGCCGAGGTCGCCCTGGCCAATGGCAACGAAGACGCAGCCCGCAGCTTCATGAAGGCAGCGCGTGCGCTGGCCGCCTCCCGACCGGTTGCCCAGTTTCAAGACGACGATCCCCGGCTGGACAACGACCTGAATCCTCGGCCGCGCAGCTCGTCGATCCTGATTGCCGACGAGCCTGGAGCCCCCTTCCGAGCCGGGCTCGTCAAAGACCGCCCCGGTCTGGTTACCGTTCCTTTAGTCTCTGCCACCTCTGTTACCGATGCAGACATTGATGGCGCTACGGGAACGGCGCTGGTTCGGCTGCTTTACCTGATGCGCCAGGAAATCCTGTTCTTAGAAGCCCGTCGCATGCATGACCTGGGCATTCGCCTTCCGATCATGCTCCGCGAAATCAACACCAATCCCAATATTAACGATGGCGACTTCGGCACCCGGGTCTTTGTGCCCGACTACATTCCGCCCGCTAACGAAATGGATCTGTACGACCCGCTGATCCTCTACGACGAACAGGGCAATCTGCTCTCCAATGAGGTTACCATCCGCATTGATATGAACCGGGTACTGGCTGAATCGCGCGGACTGGTGGTGCAGAATCCTCTATTGCCTGGCTCCTGACGCAAGCAACAGACAGAGCGACCACAACGCCCGGCTTTCAGGCCGGGCTTTTTTGCTGAAACATCCACGGCAGCGCTTTCGTTTGGTGAGCGCAAAACACTCGATTCGGGCTTCTCCAGCTAGGCTCACATGACTCCCTGGCTGCCATTGCGCGTGACCGGACTGTTTCTGCTGGTCTCTCTCCCGGCTTTCGCTCAATACATGCTTCCCGACTCGCTGCGGGCGCAACAATTGCTGGTGCGGAGCCTGACCTATCTGGAAATGGACCAGCCCGACGAAGCAATTCCGCTGCTCGAAGAAGCACTCTCGCTGGTACCTGAAGCACCTGCCCTGATGAGCCTCCTGGCCCAGGCTTACCGACAGCAACACGATCTAAGCGCCGCACGTTTCTACGCGGAAAAGGCCTGCCGAGCAGCCCCCCGAGAGGTCAGTTACTGCCACGAATGGCTTGAAGTGCTGGAAGCTGCCGGTGCAACCTCGGCGTTGCAACAGGCCGTCCGGTTTGTGCAGCAACACCACCCCGAGGATCCCCGCGTGCTGCGCTACCAGGCACAATGGGCCTACCAGCGCGGCGACCTGCTAACAGCACGCCGTCTGTATGAAGCGCTGCAAGAACGCAACCGCACAGACACTAGCCTGTACCGAACACTCTGGCCCCTCCAGCTAGCCACTGGCGATTCACTGGCTGCCCTACACACGCTGGAAACCCTGCTGTCTTTTGATGCGGCTAATGCGCATCTATGGCGCACCCTGGGACGTCTTTACCTGCATTACAAGCAACTCAGTAAAGCGCGCTGGGCTCTGGAACGCGCGCTCCAACTTGCTCCTCGGGATACCCTGGCAACCCGCCTGCTGGCCCACCTTACAATGCATTCATCGACCCCTACCGCCCTTCTGGCCCGTGCCCGACAACGGATCCAGCAGCAACCCTTAACTCCAGAGGCCCTTCAAGAAGCCCGCGCATTACTTCAGGAAGTGCTGCGCCGCGACTCGACGCATGTCGAAGCGCTGCGTCTGCTGGCCCAGCTGTATCAGGCTCAACGTCCGGATTGGTCTGCTGAGCTGCTCACGCGAAGCCTGGCGTACGATCCCGGCCACCTTCCAACCTGGATTACCGCTGCCCGGACCTGGCTGCTGGCGGGCCTGCCCCGTCGCAGCGCCCGGGTGGCGGAAGAAGGCCTGTTCCTTTTTCCAGACCAGCTTCCGCTCCTGCGGCTGGCCGCCTATGCCTATCTGGCCCTTGGAAGACCCGATACCGCCCTCTCCTACGCAGAACAGTTCCTGCAATTGCTACCAGAATGGCCTGAGCATCCTCCGGAAGTAGCTGCGGAACTCTGGGCCCTGAAAGGCCATCTGTCGGCCCGCTTACAGCATTTTGAAGCAGCCCGGGAAGCCTGCCGGCAAGCGCGGCGGCAGGCGCGTCGCTCCGTCTCCGTGCGCCTCCACTGTGCCGTCGTAGATTGGCTAGCAGATGGTCGCACCGACGCAGTGCTCCAGAAAGGCCAGGCGGCCCTTCCCGCTCAACCTGAGCCCTGGATGCTCGAAACACTTGGCTGGCTGTATCTGCAAACAGCACAACCCGAGCGAGCCCGCGCTGTGCTCCGCCGGGTCCTGCAGACAGGCTACGCTGGCCCCCTTACCTATGCGTACCTGGGCGAGGCGTTGGCCCAATTGGGCCACCTGGATGAAGCCCGACGTATCTGGCAGGAAGCGCTCCGCAGAGACCCCAGTAACCCTTACCTCCAGCACTTGCTCACCATCTATTGATGCCTCAATGCGCCTGGTTTTCTTATTGGTCAGCGCTGTGCTGTTTTTGAGCGGATGTGCCCGTGGTCCTCGCCTGACCGAGCGTCCGGCGCTACCCGATCAGTTTCCCTATCATTCAGCAGAGCAAATTTGCTACCAGCTTCGCCTGCCGGCCGACACCATCCACGCGTTTACCGGTCGGGCCCGTCTGCAGGTGCGCACGCCAGCAGGCACCGATAACCTCTCTATCACGATTGTAGCGCGCCGGAACGACTCACTGCTGATTCGGCTGAGTCCGGGCTGGGGCATCGAGGCAGCCCGTCTGCTGATTACGCCCGACAGCGTGCTGCTGCACGATCGGGTCCACCACCGGCTCTACGCAGGGACCCGCACCGAACAGGCTGTCCGCCACCTGCCCCTGCCTGCCGGACGCGATCCGTTCCTGAGTCTGCTGGGTATCCTCTATCCCTCTTCTGGTTTCTGGCACGTAACCGCCGACTCTGGCTACTACTACTTACAAGATCCTAGCCGGCAACAGCGGTATATAGTAGATCCAACCCGATGGCGTGTCGTTCGCTACGAACGTTACACCCCTACCGGCATACTTGTTGAAGTATATCGTTTTGAGGCGTTCAGCCGGTTTGGCTCGATCTTCCTGCCTCGCCGGATTCATTTTGAACGCCCCGACCTTGGCATGACGGTTCGGCTCTACTACCGCACGCTACAGTTGAATCCACCGAACCTACAGTTTGTCTGGAATCCGGACGCGCGCCTGCGTCGCCTTCCCTTTCAAGCCATGCTGGAGCAACCATGAGGCGCCTGCTGCTATGGCTGTTGGTGATGCTGCCTGCCTTGCCGGTCCTTGCCCAGCACACGCAGGACCGCACCGAGATTGAGCGCCGGTTGCAGCGGCTCCGCGAGCAAATTCGCCAGGAAGAAGCGCGGTTAGCCGAAACGGCGGAGGCGGAGCAAGCGACGCTCCAGACTCTCGAGCGCATCGAACGCCAGATCGCTATCCGTCGCGAGCTAATTCGGAGTTATCGGCAACGCCTGCAGGAGCTAGCCCGCCGAATCGACTCCCTGCAACAGGCCGCTCAAGCACTCAGCCAGGAAATTGACCACCTGAAAGCCCAGTATCGTCGCCGCGCCCTGCATGCCTACAAGTACGGCCGCATGCACGACCTGGCCCTGCTGCTTTCGGCACAATCCATCAATCAAATGCTCATCCGCGCCCGGTATTTGAGCCGCTTTGCGCGCCAGCGCGAGGCCAAGCTCAAGGCGATCCAGCAGGCAACCGCTGCCCTGGAAGCCCGCCGTCAGGAGTTGCTGGCAGCACGTCAGGAAACTGAGCAGCTTCTTCAAGAGGCCGAAACCGAACGACGGCGCCTTGCTCGCCTGGAGCGCGAGCGGCGCCGCGTCATCAAAGCACTCCGCGCGCAGCGCGTCTCCCTGGAACAATCGTTAGCGCAAAAACGCCGAGCCGCCCGAGAACTGGAATCGCGCATCCAGGCCCTGCTGGCTGCCGAACGCGAGCGGCAGCGGGCCCGGGAGGCCTCGGATCCCGCTGCTGCCGTAGCTTTTGCCGAACTGACCGGATCGTTTGAACAAAACCGCGGACGGCTTCCCTGGCCAGCGGAAGGTGCCATTGTTGAGCCTTTTGGCGAAGTAGTCAATCCCGTTTACGGCACGCGCACCCCTAATCCCGGCATTCTAATCGCCACGGCCCCACAGGCAGAAGTTCGGGCCGTCTTCGATGGCCGCGTCATTGCCATCGACGCAATGCCAGAATACGGCACCTATATCCTCATCCAGCACGGCGAATACCAGACCTTCTACAGCAATCTTTCGCTGGTGTACGTATCCATCGGCCAGGAAGTCCGGGCCGGTCAGATCATCGGTCGGGCCGGTACCGAAGCCGAACCCAAACGCGCTGGCGTATTCTTTTCCCTGTTTCGGGGCGGTGAAGTGCTCAACCCCATGCCCTGGCTGCGTCCTCGCTAAATGCCTTTCGGCAATTTCACATAAGCTTGCCGGAGAATCTGGGCATTTACCTGAGGCATCGGTTATTTTTGGGGAGCTCAGGGTCTTCCATCCAGCAAAAAATTCTGCGCAGATCAAATATGGCTAAGAACGCCCGCTATGACGTCGTTGTGATCGGTTCGGGGCCAGGCGGTTATGAAACCGCGATTCGAGCCGCACAGCTTGGCTTTAAAACGGCGATTATTGAAAAGAACAAACTGGGCGGGGTCTGTCTGAACATTGGCTGCATTCCCACCAAGGCGCTGCTAAAAAGTGCGGAAATGGCAGCCGAAGCCCGTCACCTGGACGCCTATGGGCTCAAACTCAAGGGCGAAATTGTGCCCGATTTTGCCAAGGTGATTGAACGCAGCCGGGCTGTTGCGGATAAGATGAACCGAGGCGTGGCCTTTCTGATGAAAAAGAACAAGATTGATGTCATCTTTGGCCACGCCCGTCTGATCGGTAAAGGCAAGATCGATGTGCAGCCGTCCGTCAACATGGACGGCGAAAAAATTGGAGAGCCGCGTACCGTTGAAGCCACGCATATCATTCTGGCAACCGGTGCCCGCGCTCGCCAGATTCCGGCGCTCCCGGTTGATGGCAAGAAGATTATTACGTACAAGGAAGCCCTGCTCCAGAAGCAGCAGCCTAAACGCCTGGTCATTGTCGGAGCTGGCGCCATCGGCGTTGAATTTGCATATTTCTATCACCACATGGGCACCGAAGTTACGCTGATCGAACTGATGGATCGCATTGTGCCCATTGAAGATGCCGATATCTCCAGAGAACTGGAGCGGGCTTACCGGAAAATGGGCATCAAGGTCATGACCGGTGCCCAGGTAGAATCGGTGGACACAAAAGGCAAGACGCTGAAGGTAAAGGTAAAAACCAAAAAAGGCGAGGAAGTTATCCAGACCGACCAGGTGCTCTCGGCCGTTGGCGTGGTGGGCAATATTGAAGACCTGGGGCTGGAGGAACTCGGGGTTGAAACGAAGCCTGGCCAGATCGTCGTGGACGAGTTCTATCGCACAAACGTCGAAGGCATCTATGCCATTGGGGACGTAGCTGGTCCTCCCTGGCTCGCTCATAAAGCCAGCCACGAAGGCATCCTGTGCGTAGAGAAAATCGCCGGAAAAGAAGTGCAACCCCTGAACTACAACAACATCCCGGGGTGCACTTACTGCCAGCCGCAGATCGCTTCGGTAGGCTACACCGAAGAAAAAGCGCGGGAGGCAGGCTACGACATTAAAGTAGGTAAATTTCCCTTTACTGCTTCGGGCAAAGCCACAGCCCTCGGACACACAGAAGGATTCGTCAAGGTGATCTTCGACGCAAAGTACGGCGAATTTCTCGGGTGCCATATCATTGGCCACGACGCCACCGAACTGATTGCCGAGGCCGTCACAGCCCGAACGCTGGAGACCACCTTCCACGAAATCATTGAATCAATCCATCCACACCCTACGCTCTCCGAAGCTATCATGGAAGCCGCCCGCGCCGCCATTGGCGAGCCCATCAATATCTGACCGATACGCGGACTTTACGGCCCCGGTGGATACCCACCGGGGCTTTTTTGTTTTGTATATTTTTGCGTTGAGGCTAAGCCAGACCAACCTGCTTCGCATGCCATGCGTCCGCTGGGTCTATTGAGCTTGATGCTACTTGCTGCAGGCTGCCGTCCCGAAGCCCCGGCTCTGGAGCTGACCACGTGGCCTCCTGCGGGCTATGAAGTGCTTGATCTAAGCTATGCCTATAATGACTCAACAATTTACTGGCCCACAGCCGAAGGCTTTCAACTGCGCATTGACCACCGCGGCTACACCGAAGCAGGCTATTACTACGAAGCAAACACCTTCTGCACCGCCGAACACGGCGGCACCCACATCGACGCGCCCGTGCATTTTGCGGAAGGGAAATGGAGCGTAGATGAAATTCCCCTCACGCGGCTCATGGGCCCGGCCGTCGTCATCGACGTATCCGAAAAAGCCCTGGCCAACCGTGACTACCAGATCCAGGTAGCCGACCTGGAAGCCTGGGAAGCCACGCATGGCCCCATCCCCGAAGGAGCTATCGTACTGCTGCGCACAGGCTACGGCCAGTTCTGGCCCGACCGAACCCGCTACATGGGCACCGATGCCCGCGGACCGGAAGCTGTCCCGCAACTCCACTTCCCAGGACTGCATCCAGACGCTGCCCGCTGGCTACTCGAAAATCGCCGCCCCAAGGCCATCGGCATCGATACCCCCAGTATCGACTATGGCCAGTCAACCCGCTTTGAGACGCATCAGCTTCTATTTGCCGCGAACGTCCCCGCTTTTGAAAACGTCGCTCACCTGGACCGCCTGCCTCCCCGCGGCACCTTACTGATCGCACTCCCCATGAAAATTCAGCGCGGCAGCGGCGCTCCCCTGCGCATTCTGGCGCTGGTCCCCACACCACGCACATAGCGCGCTCCTCAGCAGCGCCACCCGGATGGGTAAGTGGACATTTTAAGAAAAAATTGTATTTATTCCTTATCCCAGTCATCCCAGACCTTTACTGAACCGTTCTCTTCCGCGGTCGAGTGGTCTCAAAGAAAGTTGCTTTTTTGCCAGTGATCCCCTATTTAAGGAGTCATAATGCACAAATTTGATTCAACGGTTGAGTGTCATGCGCATTCCGCTACTGGTCTGCTTTTTAGCTGGAGTATTCCTGGCCCTTCCTGCCTGGGGACAACGGGTCGTCGAAGGAACCGTGGTTGATGCCCAATCGGACACGCCCCTTCCCGGCGTCAGCATTGTGCTGAAAGGCACCATGCAGGGCACCACCACAGACGTGGATGGGCGTTTTTCCATTACGCTCCCTCCCGGCCCTCACGTTCTCGTTTTTTCTTTTGTCGGCTATCGCACCCGGGAAGTCGAGGTTGGTCCCGAGGTAACGACCTTGCATATCCGCCTGGAAGAGGACGTGCTGGGACTGGAGGAAGTGGTCGTAACGGGACTGGCCACTTCGGTGCGGCGCAGCAACCTCGCGCATGCGGTGGCCACAGTTAATGCAGCCGAGCTGGCTGAGGTAACGGCGCAACCCACGCTGGACGCGGCCCTCAGCGGTAAAGTGACGGGGGCTTACATCAGCGCCTACAGCGGAGCTCCCGGTGGGGGCTTATCCATTAAGCTACGCGGCATCTCCACGATCAACGGCAATGCGCAACCCCTCTTCGTAATCGACGGCGTCCTGGTTGACAACTCCCAGATTCAGAGCGGTGTCGATGCGGTCACCAATGCCACCGGCGGCGGTAGTGGCGTAGCTCAGGACAATCCGGTCAACCGAATTGCCGACCTGAACCCCGAGGACATCGAGTCCATCGAAATCCTTAAGGGTGCTTCTGCCGCTGCCCTGTACGGTGCCCGGGCATCCAACGGTGTCGTCATTATTCGCACCAAACGCGGCCGTCCTGGGCAGACCGTCGTGCGCGTCCGCCAGGAAGTCGGGTTCAATGAGATCGCCAAACGCCTGGGCACCCGCACGTTCACCGCAGAAACTGCACTGGCCTTTTTTGGTCCCAGAGGCCTGGAAGAATTTCAGGCAGCCCTGAATGGCCGAGGCTTCTACGACTACGAAGACCTCCTTTATGGCAACCGCGGGCTGCTCTACCGCACCAGCCTCTCCATCAGCGGTGGAAGCGAGCGCACCCAGTTCTATGCTTCCGGACTCGTGCACAACGAGGAAGGGATCGTTAAACGCACAGGCTATGACAAATACAGCCTGCGCCTGAACCTGAATCACCGTCTGACCGACCGCATTCAGCTCGAAACCACTACGAACTATATCCGCGCTGCAACGCGTCGCGGCCTGACCGGCAACGATAACTCGGGCACTACCTTTGGCATCTCGCTGGCCGCAACCCCTAACTTTGTCTATCTGCTGCCGGACGAGAACGGACTTTATCCGGATCATCCCTTCAACTCGGCCAATCCCCTGCAGACTGCCGCCCTGATGAAAAACGAAGAGACTGTCAACCGTTTCATCGGTTCAGGACGGCTCCGGGTCAACCTGCTCCAGCAGTCCCGACAGGCCCTGCAACTCATTCTGGAAGGAGGCGTGGACTATTACAACCTGGAAAATGATGCACGCTTTCCGGTTGAGCTCCAATTTGAGCGCCTCAATGTGGACGGCCGGGGGCCGGGCACGCTCATTCTGCGCGAGGCCAACACGTTCAATACCAACTGGCGGGCTCTTTTCGTGCATACCTGGACACCGGCCCTGGACCTGACCCTGACCTCGCAGGGCGGCCTGACGGGAGCCAATTTCGATCAGAACCAGCTCCTGTTTGTGGCCGACGGTCTCGTACCCGGGCAACAGAACCTGGATCAGGCTTCTACCATTGATCGCGAACAAACCCGCCAGTTTCAGCGGGATCGCAGCTTCTTCTTCCAGGAAGAAGCCAACTGGGCCGATCGCCTCATCCTGACGGTCGGACTGCGCGGCGACAAAAGCTCTATCAACGGTAACGTCAGCCGCTTCTTTCTCTATCCCAAGGCTTCCATTGCACTCAACCTGCACCAGTTTGGCTTCTGGCGCTGGACCGCCATCGACCAGTTGAAGCTGCGCCTGGCCTGGGGTCAGACCGGCAACATCGCAGGCTTTGGCATCAAATACACTTCGTTTGATCCCACCGTCATCGGCGGGCAGGCAGGTTCAATCATCAGCCGACGGAGAGGCTTCGACCAGGTCAAACCCGAACGCCAGACCGAGCTGGAAGGAGGCTTCGACCTGAGCCTGCTTAACGGCCGCGCTGCCCTGGAATTTACGCTGTATCGCAAGGTGATCACCGACCTGCTCCTGCAACGCGAAGTGGAACCGTCCACGGGTTTCGGCCTGGAAACGTTTAATGGAGGCGAACTGGAAAATGTCGGGCTGGAGCTGGGCCTGTCGCTGGTACCCTTCGACCGTCCGGATCTGCGTTGGATCAGTCAGATCCGCTTCTGGACCAACCGTGCTACCGTTACCCGACTACCGGTTCCACCCTTCCGCGCCCTGGGCGGCGGCTTTGGCGCCACGCTGGGTGAAATCCGCATCGAAGAAGGCCAGAGTCCTACCCAGATTGTCGGCATCGACGATATTGACGGCGATGGACGCCCCGATGGCGTCTTCAAACTGGGCGACGTGGCCCCCAAATTTCAGCTTTCCCTTTCAAACGAATGGACCATTGGCCGACGCCTGACCCTGTCGGTGCTGGCCCACTGGAAATACGGAGGGGATAACCTGAACCTGACTATGTTGCTGTTCGACCTGTTTGGAACCACAGCCGACTTCGACCAGGATGACGATGGCGACGGCATTCCCAATGGGATCGAACGCATCAACCTGCTGGGCGTCTCGGCCCGACCGTTTGTGCAGAATGCTTCTTATTTCCGCATTCGAGAGATTGGCCTCTACTACGAGGTCCCGCTCAAGCGCATCTGGCCAACGCTCAGCCGCACTGTACGACGGCTGCGCATCGGCCTGTCGGCGCGCAATCCCATCACAATCACGCCCTATAAGAGCTACGATCCGGAAGTAAACAACTTCGGCACCCAGCCCGTCGCCGATGGCGTCGAGGTTACTCCCTACCCTGCCTACCGTACCTTCCTGTTCTACCTGGGCTTTGAACTTTAACGCCTGATAACCATGAGACAATCAATGCGCTATATCCTTATCCTGATGCTGCTCCTGTTCACCGGGAGCTGCGATCTGTTGAGCATTGAGGACCGGCCAGATCCCAATGGCCCCAGCCTGGAGGATCTCCTGCAAAATCCTACCCGAGCCAAACTGGCTAACCTGGCCATCGGCATCGAGTCGGCCAGCCGATTTGAGCTGGGCATCTATCTGATTGATGTCGGTATGATCGGCCGCGAGTACTGGCGGTTCTCTTCCGCAGACCCTCGCTTCACGGGCGACCTGCTGGGCAAAGGCACCGCCGTGCTTGACAATAACACGTTTTACATCACCCGTCCCTGGGGCGCGCGCTACCGGGTCGTGCGCAACGCGTACATTCTGCTGGAGGCCCTTCCTCGGGCAGCCGATCTGAACGAAGCTGAGAAAAAAGCTACCGCCGGGTTTGCCAAGACATTTATCGCCTACCAGCTCCTGCTGAATTTGAATCTCACCTACGATAACGGCATCCGAGTGGACGTCGCGGGACCCGAACCCGGACCAATTGTTTCCCGCAGCGAAGCTCTCGCCTTTATTGCTCGTCTGCTGGACGAAGCGGCTCAGGACCTGTCGGCCGGCGGCGATGCTTTTCCCTTTCCGCTCTCTTCCGGCTTTGCTGGCTTCAACACACCCGCCACGTTTCGCCAGTTTAACCGGGCGCTGGCTGCTCGCGTAGCAGCTTACCGAGAGCAGTTCGACCAGGTCCTGACGCTTCTGGCCGAATCCTTTTACAACCCCTCCGGTGATCTCCGCACCGGTGTCTATCACAGCTTCTCAACGGCCTCAGGCGACCTGGTCAATCCGCTCTTTTTCGATCCCAACGCGCCCGCAGGTGATGCCCTGGTGGCTCATCCTTCTTTCGCCGCCGATGCAGAACCGGGCGACCAGCGCCTGAGCAAAGTCGTTCAGCGGAATGAGCCTGCTTCGCTCGATGGGCTGACCTCCACCTATGGCTTCTATGTGTATCCCAGCGCCAGCGCTCCCATTCCTATCATCCGCAACGCGGAGCTGATCCTGCTGGCGGCCGAAGCTCACATTCAACTGGGCAACCTCAACAGTGCTGTCACGCTGCTGAACCACATCCGAAATACAGCCGGACTTCCCGACTACACCGGCCCTGTAACTCAGGAAGCCCTCCTTGACGAACTGCTCCGCCAGCGCCGTTATGAACTCTATGGCGAAGGTCACCGCTGGATCGACCTGCGCCGCTACAACCGTCTGGACGAACTGCCTCTTGATCGGCCGGGCGACGACGTCTGGCGCCAGTTTCCCATTCCAGCCACCGAAAATCTCTAGGCTTCCTTCCTGAACCTTTGAGTAGGAGGCCTGGCTATCTGCGAAGGCCTCGCGGGTTCCTTTTCTCCAAAATGGGAGACCCGCGAGGCCTTGGAGTCTCTGGCCTTCCTTCAGGCGACAGGCTCCCCTGCTCCTTCCGGTCATGAGCCTTCTCGTCGCCCCCAGCGTAAGGTACACTCCCCTGCCAACAGCTTCTTTGGCTGGCTTCAGAGAGACGCTCCCCTCTCAGAGAAGCTCCTCCCCTGATACTTGCTTCCTGCAGAGATGCCGCACTCCTGAAGCAGCACGCCGACTGCAAACCTCCTCACTCGGTTCCCTTTCCCAGAAGCGTTCCCCCAGGCGGATACTCCATCAAAGCAACTGTTTTTAAGAGCAGCCCTGGGAGCATGCATCGCCTGTAACAAAAAAACCCGCCTGCTTTTTAAGCAGGCGGGTAGAGCGGAAGACGGGACTCGAACCCGCGACCTTCTGCATGGCAAGCAGACGCTCTACCAACTGAGCTACTTCCGCTCATTGCCAGCGGGCTGTATGATACAACATCTTGGTATCGTCTGTCAACCCGCTGGCGATGCTTTTTATCGCCGAAAGGGGGGCTCAGGTTTCCGATTTCGGGTTTTGAAAATCCCTCAAAGGGATGGTCAGCGTGATGGAAAAAGGTCGGGCATGCTGGCGTTCCCAGAAGGCCAACCCGCCATGATTAGCAGCCAGCACCCCCAAGCGCAGCCGCACCGCTCCCACTTCTCGTGCCCAGGCTCGGACGGCGGCTACGAGCTGTGCGCCGATTCCCTGCCGCCGGTAATCCGGCAGTACGTACAGCTCATCAATGTAAACCTCCAGCTCCTGGCGGTAAATGGGCGGAGGGCTCCACTGGTGGGCCGAGATGAAGCCGATCAGCTTGCCAGACCGGTCTGCCACCAGCAGGCGGTACATTCGGTCGCGCACCCACAGCATAAAATCGTTGCGCCAGCGACGGCGCGCATCGTCGGCAGGAGCAAACGTGGGATCCAGGGTTGCCTGTTCTTCCAGCAGCCGCCACCAGAGCGCTTCCAGCGCATCGGCGTCCTCCCATCGTGCTGGCCGTATGGCTACACTTTCCATATTCATCGGCACGAGGCCCGGTTCAGGCCTCGGCAACGATAAGCGAGCGGCGTGGTTTCAGGTATCCCTGACGCACCAGCAGCTCGGCGTTGAGCACAGCTCCCCCTGCAGCACCGCGGATCGTGTTGTGCACCAGCGCCACGAACTTCACGTCAAATACTTCGCAGGGCCGAATGCGTCCAATAGAGACGGTCATGCCTCGGCCGAGCTCGGCGTGGCGACGCGGTTGCGGAAAATGCGGCTCATCGAATACCTGCAGCAACGGATCCGGCGCTGTTGGGAGCTGTAAATCAGCAATCGGGCTCCGGAACGTCTGCAGCGCTGCGCGCACTTCCTCAACCGAGGCGGCACGCGCCAGCTTGACCGAGATGCATTCCAGATGTCCTTCCAGAACCGGCACCCGGTTGCACTGCGCACTGATCTGAATAGCAGCAGGTTCGACGCGGCCGTCCACCAGCTTTCCTAGAATCTTGCGGGGCTCGGTCGCCATCTTTTCTTCTTCGCCCCCGATGAAGGGGATTACGTTAGCCGTAGCGTCCAGCGACGGAACGCCTGGATATCCAGCGCCGGATAGCGCCTGCAAGGTGGTAACGTGCACCTGCGTCACCCCGAACGTTTTGACCAATGGATAGAGCGCGCACACCAGTCCGACCGTAGAGCAATTCGGATTGGTCACAATGAACCCCCCCCTTGCACGCCAGGGCTGGCGTTCGATGAGGGCCGTGTGATCCGGATTGATTTCTGGAATCAGAAGCGGTACATCTTCCCGCATGCGGTGATTACGGGCGTTTGAAATGACCGGATAGCCAGCCTCCGCCAACTGGTGCTCAATCTCACCGGCCACACTGGCACTGAGCCCCGAAAACACAAAATCGCAGTCCAGCTCCGTTGAGATTGGCACCACTTCCTGGTCGGCCACCTGCGGAGGAATGGGGCGGGTGCCAATCCAGTGGGCTGCCTCTCGGTAGGGCTTGCCAGCCGAACGGTCGGAGGCTGCCAGTACGCTGATTTCAAACCAGGGATGATCGGCCAGCAATTCGACAAACTTCTGGCCAACAGCGCCTGTAGCACCTAGAATGCCTACGCGAAGTTTGGGCTGATCCATAGATGCATTATGGGTTTATGGGTGATTAGAGGATTTTCAACCGACCAGAGTCTGCGGCGTATCGGCTGGAAGCAGCCAGGTACCTGGCTGCTCGGGCGCCAGTGTTGAGCGCACGTGCACTGGAATACCGGCGGCTACCAGTGGATCAAGCGCTTTGCGGTGCATTCCAAGCTTACCAGCATGGTTCCAGGCCCAGGCTTCTTCAAGCACCAGGGTCTGGTACCGGCGGGCTTCCGGATTTTTGCGCGGGTCTGCTGTATAGAGACCGTCCACATCGGTCCAGCGCTCCAGCACCTCAGCCCCGAGCATGGCAGCTAGCAGCGCAGCCGAATAGTCGCTGCCACCGCGTCCCAGTGTCGTTGTTTGCCCCTCAGGGGTAGCACCAATAAAGCCGGTAACAACCGGAACCGTCTGCTTTCCGAGCCGGGCAAACCATTGTTGCACACGTTCGCGCGTGGCCTCCAGGTTCACATTGGCTTCGCCGTGCCGCGCGTCGGTGCAGATCAGCGTGGTTGCGTCCTGTGCAAAGGCGGCTACGCCCCGCGCTTTCAGCGTGGCAGCCAGCAACGGTGCCATCAAACGCTCTCCCGTAGCCAGCACTTCGTCCCGCCAGGCCGGCTTCGCATTTTGGGACTGCGCCATCCTTAGCACGCGCGCCAACTGCGACAGCGTTTCTTCAAGGGTAGCCAGGTAACCGCGCCGCAGTGCCGCGTGATGGCCCAGCACGTGGGCCAGTGTGCGATGGCGCTGACGCATGCGCGCCAGCAATGCCGGGACATCTAAGGCGCCTTGCTGCAAGGCGTCCCAGGCGTTTACGAGCTCATTGGTAACGCCAGCCGCCGCCGACACTACCACCACAATTTGATGCGTAGCGGTAGCCCGGGTGATCAGATCAGCTACCCTCGCAATCAGGGCAGCCGATCCAACCGACGTTCCGCCAAATTTAAGTACCTTCAGGCGGCGGTCTCGTTGGAAGGCCAGGGACTGGGTGTTGCCGGCACGGAAACGTTCTGGGCAATCCATTCGCGTAGGACCTTGTTAAGGGTTTGTGTTTCGATCAGGAACGCATCGTGTCCGTGCGGCGAGTGCAACACGTAAAGCGATGCGTTCGGCAGGTGCGCCACCAGTTCTTCCTGCTCAGTTAGCGGGTAGAGTACGTCCGAGTCGATCCCGACCACCAGGGCAGGCTGGCGCACGGCGGCCAGCACTTCTGGATAGGGTCCCCGTCCCCGCGACACGTCGTGAGAATCCATTTGCTGCGTCAGCCGCACATAGCAGTTTGCATCGAACCGGCGCACCAGCTTTTCGCCCTGGTAGTGCAGGTAACTTTCGACGGCAAAAAGCTCCTGTTCACCTCGAAGCATGCGACGGCGTCCAAAACGGGCCTCGAAGGATTGGTAGGAGCGATACGAAATCATGGCGATCATGCGGGCGATGGCCAGTCCGTGCGCGGGCGGATTGTTGGGGTCATAGCATCCCCCCTGCCAGCGGGGATCGGCATAGATGGCCTGTCGTTGGGCTTCGCTCCAACCAATACACCAGGCCGAGTGGCGTCCGCCCACAGCAATTGGAATAATTGCCCGCACGAAATCATCCTGAAAGGCCCACTCCAGCACCTGCATGCCCCCCATGGAGCCTCCCACGGCAACCGCTACCTGCCGCACCCCCAGGTGCTCCAGCAGTTTTCGGTGCAGGTTTACCGTATCACGGATCGTTACCTGCGGAAACGCTGGCCCATACGGCCGACCGGTATCCGGGTTGATCGTCAGTGGCGAGGTAGTCCCATAGGGAGAGCCCAGCACGTTGGCACACACCACAAAGAAACGATCCGTATCAAAGGCACGGCCAGGCCCCAGGAGATCCCCCCACCACTGATCTACATCGGCGCTTCCGGTCAGCGCATGGCATACCACCAGGGCGTTCGTACCCTCCGCATTCAGGCGCCCCCAGGTCCGGTAGGCTACCTGCACCTGACGCAGCACCACACCACTTTCCAGCGTGAATTCGGGTAACACAAACGTCTGCGTCATGGGCAATTCCCTGTGGGATGCGGTTTCAGGTTGCCGTCGTTTCCGAGATGCGCGCCAGGGCCTGCGCAAAGTCTTCTTTGATATCGTCGATATGTTCGATGCCTACCGATACCCGCACCATGTCAGGCGTCACGCCCGCAGCCCGTTGCTCTTCGGGCGCCAGTTGCTGATGTGTGGTAGAGGCTGGATGGATAACGAGGGTTCTGACATCCCCCACATTTGCCAGCAGACTGGCCAACTGGACGTTGCTGACAAATGCCCGGCCAGCCTCGTAGCCTCCTTTGAGTCCAAAAGCCAGTACGGCACCGAAGCCATTGCGCAGGTACTTTTTGGCCCGCTGGTGATAGGGATGATCCTCCAACCCCGGATAGCTCACCCAGGCCACCTGCGGCTGTTCGCGCAGCCATCGGGCGAGTTCCAGAGCATTGTCGCAGCTGCGCTGCACGCGCAGCGAAAGCGTCTCCAGTCCCTGCAGTAGCAGAAAAGCTCCGAAGGGATGCTGGCAGGGGCCAAAGTCTCGCAGCCCTTCGACGCGGGCCCGAATAATGAAAGCCATGTTGACGCCCAGCACCCCCTGCGGTCCGAACGTTTCCCAGAAGTTTAGCCCGTGATAGCCGGGAGAAGGCTCGGTGAAACTCGGGAAGCGGCCGTTATCCCAGGGGAAGGTTCCCGCATCCACAATGACGCCCCCGATCGTATTGCCATGTCCTCCGATCCACTTTGTCGCCGAATGCACCACAATGTCAGCGCCGTACTCAATGGGTCGGCACAGGTAGCCGCAGGCGCCAAACGTATTGTCGACCACCAGCGGGACTCCGTGACGGTGGGCAATCTCCGCCAGTCGTTCAAAGTCTGGAATGTTAAAACGCGGATTGCCAATGGTCTCCATGTAAAGCGCTTTGGTGCGTTCGTCGATCAGGCGTTCAATGGCTTCCGGATCGTCCCCGTCGGCGAACCGCACCTGGATTCCGATGCGTGGAAAAGAAACCTTGAACTGGTTGTAGGTGCCTCCGTAGAGGTAGCTGGTGGAAACAATGTTATCGCCTGCCTCAGCCAGCGTCGTCAGCGCCAGAAACTGCGCTGCCTGTCCACTGGAGGTTGCCAGCGCGGCCACGCCCCCTTCCAAGGCAGCTACCCTGCGCTCAAACACTTCGTTGGTGGGATTCATAATGCGGGAGTAGATGTTGCCAAACTCCTGCAGGGCAAAGAGCCGCGCGGCATGATCGGCATCCCGGAAAACAAACGACGTCGAAGCATAGATGGGCACAGCACGCGCGCCAGTGGTAGGATCAGGTTCGTGCCCTCCGTGGACCTGCAGGGTCTCAAAGCGAAGCGTAGACGGCTGCTTCATGGGCCTGTGGACTGCTGGTTGGTGAAACTGCTGCCGAACCCCACCTCACCCGGAAGGCTGGACGGGCCACAGGCCCATGGCCATAGGCTGGCGTGCCGGACGGCCACTAAAAAACCTCTCCCGCACGCCGACCCGCGGAAGAGGCTACACTGTTCACGGCACGGATGAACCCGCCTTGAACAGCTCATCTCCCCTCGCGGTCGTGCGAGGCAGGAATTGGCACCTTTCCCCGCATCGTCTCCCGACGATCAACGGGGCGGTTGCCAGGGCTTCACAGGGCCTGGTCCCTCCACCCTTCTGGATGAGCTGGTAAGAACATCCTTGTTGGGGCCGTTCTACGGACCCTCCCATAGGGGGTTCCACGGTGAAACCGATTACAGTTTGTGAAAAACGTCCCAAGCCCCACCTGACGCTCGCCCGCAATGCCATTGCACGCGCCAAGACGCTGTGGGCGCCAGCGATTGGCACGGATTCCTGCGCTCTTTGAGAGAAGCTGTAGCAAAGGGAAGCAGCTCGGCTTACCTGTTATGCTGCGGGCACGCGGAGGAGACCGCATCGAAGGACAACTGCTGCCTGGCGACGCGCGTTTTTTTCTGATCTGGATTCAGTCTGGCAGCGTATCGCGCAATGCTACCAGTCGCTGCAACAATCCTTGAATCTGCTGGCAGGCCTCCTCAATGTCGCGTACCGGTCCCTCCAGCTCTGTATCGCCACCCCGCATCCGAATCAATTCATGCAGGAACTGGGCATTGCCTGAAATAATGGCCAGCGGATTTTTCAGATCATGATTAAGTCGAGAAAGCTCCCGGCGCACGTGGCGCAGCGGCACCGACGCTGACGCGCCACCGGCCGCAGCCAGTCGCTGAACCCAGGCCTGCAGCTCCTCGGTCTGATCCGGCGCGGCTGCGGCCAGCCATCCTGCCTGCGCCATTGCCGCAACCATCCGCAGGACAGAAGATTCGGTCAACAGCAGCACAGGCCGTGCCGCTGCTGACTGCGCTGTCAACAGCACCTGAAGACAGTCCGCTTCAGCCTCTGGGCCTACCTGCACAATCACTCCGCGCACCTGCTCTTGCGCTATGTGCTGAGGTAGCTCTTCAGGGGTACACCGCAGCACGTCCCAACCGGCATCGGCCAGCACCTTAGCGACCGAAGCGGATGCAGAGGGCTGGGCAACCAGCAGTACCACACCAGAAGCTCGGGAGGACGCCATGGCTCAGAAGAGTTCTGCTAAGGGACGCGGATGCACAGCAGCAATTTCGCGTTCTGTTCGATGGAGGCTGACCACCACCACTTCCGGATCATGCTCAAAAAACAGATGCCACCCGTTCGCTTCCGCGCGTTCTAAAAAAGCCAGTTTTTCCTCAAGCGTTACCAGGGGCCGGATGTCGTAGCCCATGTTCCAGACGGGTCGCAGATGCACATGCGTTGGAATCAGATCGGCGACAAAGACGAGCGTTCCCTCAGGCCCATCAATGCGCACAATTTGCTGCGCCTCGGTATGTCCGTTCACCACTTCCACGGTTATGCCCGGAAGCACTTCACCCGGTCCCTCTAACAGCCGGAGCTGTCCGGAAGCCTCCAGCGGCTCTAGATTTTCGGGCAAAAACGATGCCCGTTCGCGTAAATTAGGATGGCGGGCCCATTCCCAGTGACGTCGTTGCACGTAGAAGGTAGCGTTGGGAAAGGTTACCTCCAGCCGATCTCCTACGCGTCGCGTGCTGCCGCCGCAGTGGTCAAAGTGCAAATGCGTCAGGATCACGTCGGTTATATCTGCTGCTGAAAAGCCCAGGCGCTGCAACGAACGATGCAGTTCGGCATAGTCGTGATCAACGGCGTAGATGTCGCGAAATTTTTCATCAAGTTTATCACCAATGCCATTGTCAATCAGAATCAGGCGATTGTTGCCTTCGAGCAGCAGGCAACGCATGTTTAGCAGAATGCGATTACGTTCGTCGGCGGGGGCATAGCGTTCCCACAGTGGCTTGGGCACAATTCCGAACATAGCGCCACCGTCCAGCCGAAAACGTCCTGTTTCCACCGTGTAGAGCGTGTACGATCCAATGCGTGGCATGATAGTAACTCCGTTACTTCGAGGGCTTCGATGAACGATCTTCCGGAAAATGGCCATTAGACTGCACGCGCCGCCGCACGGCCTCCATCTGCTCGACCTGCGGCAGCAACCGTTCCAGATGCGCCACAAGATACGCCACGCGTTCGTTTTCTGTCAGTAGCTCCAGCACTTCCTGCTGCTGTTGCACCGTCAGCCCGGCATTTGGAGCAATTCTGTAGGACAGATACCGCACATTCTGATAGATCGAAGGGCGCACGGTGCGCCCCACCAGCTCTAACAGACGCATGTGCTGCGTGATCAGGCGCTCGCGCAGGGCGCGCTCTGGTGTCTGCCAGGGTTCGACGATCTGCTCAACATCGGCTGTCAGATAAGGCTGATCCGAGTAGAGCTGAACGATCCGAAACCGTTCTTCGCCGGTTACCAGAATATCCATGCGACCATCGGCATAGCGCGCCAGCACCTGGGTAATACGAGCCAGCGATCCCACCTGCGCCAGCTTTCCAGCTTCGGCCAACACAATGCCGAACTGCCGATTTTCTTCCAGGCAACGCGCCATTAACATGCGGTAGCGGGGCTCAAAAATGTGCAAAGGAAGCTGCTCGCCAGGATATAAGACGACTTCCAGTGGGAAAAGTGGTAACCGTTCGATTAGCATAATGGTCTGGACTGTCTTTCCCCGCCCGGCAGAAAC
The DNA here is from genome assembly GCF_900142415.1 of Rhodothermus profundi. Classification (NCBI taxonomy): domain Bacteria; kingdom Pseudomonadati; phylum Rhodothermota; class Rhodothermia; order Rhodothermales; family Rhodothermaceae; genus Rhodothermus; species Rhodothermus profundi. The sequence continues at coordinate 76,929 of NZ_FRAU01000009.1, read as the reverse complement.
GTAATGAACGGGCGGGGGAGCGAGTTTCCATTTCGAACAGGTTGAACAGGGATTCCTTGTGAGGATGTTGTATTTTTGCGTCTGGTAGACCTGTAGGCTTTCTATGGTGCCCCGTCGCTGCGCAATCGTCACTGTCTGGCTGCTTCTGCTACGTACCGACGTAACGCCGGCCCAGACGCTCTGGCAGCCGTTCCGTTTTGGGTCGGCCGACGATCCGGCCGAACAGGTGCAACGCGTCTGGTGGCGCCGAGAACACCAGGTGGAAAGCTGGGGAGGGGCTTCCCTCATTGGTGCCCACTGGCGGCTGGGCACACGCTGGATTTTTACCTTCGTTACCCGTTCGCTGACGGGGCGGCTCGACGCCACGCTACGAACCGGACTGTACGGCACCTACCGAGCCGATTTCGATAGCCCTTACGACGCCCTGCGCCTCATTGACTTTCTACGCTACAATCCCCCCCGTCACCGCCCCGTCCACCTGCGGGTGGGCCCCCTGACGCGCACGCGACTGGGCACCGGGCACGTGGTGGATTTTTTCAACACGACGACCGCCTGGGATGACCGCACGATCGGGCTGGAACTGGGATGGTCTGACTCCATCATCGATCTGGAATGGTTTGTGGCCGACCTGCTGTCCGCTCAGGTGGCTGGCGGACGCATCGGTCTGCGCCCTTTCTTCTGGGCACGTGACGTGCGCACCCAGTCCTTCACGCTGGGCTTTAGCTACGTGCGCGATCCTGCTTTTCGCCGCCATGCCCGCCTGGAAGCCTTCAATGTGGATCTGAGCTTTAATACACTGCGCGCCCGCACGTTTGCCCTGATGCCCTTTGTTAGCCTGGCCCACTATCGTCACTATGGAAGTGGTCTGCGCCTGGGCGTCTCCTTCCAGAGTCCCAACTTTATCGATCTGATGGCATTCCAGCTCCGCCTGGGCCTTGATTACGATGGCGAAGCCTTTCTACCTGGTTTTGTGGGGCCTTTTTATCCTGTCCATAACCTGCAGACGCGGATTCTGGATGCCGATGCTTACCCGGAGGCCACACGCTACGCGGGCGTTGCTCTTAACGAAGCCCGGGGCGGCAATGCATTTTTCACGGAAATCCATCTGCTTTTCCCCCGTCGCTTTGAATTCTGGTACTACTTCCGGCGCCACTACGGCACGCAGCGCCTCAGCACCTTTCACCTACGGCTTTTTTTGCGCACCCGCGAGCTGCAATTTCAGACGGGTATCAGTCGCACGGGACTCGACGACTTTTTTTCGTTGTTTCAGAAAATGAGCGACCAGAGCTGGCTGCTGTTTGAGGTGCGCTATCGGCTTGGCCGCGCGCTGTGGCTGCTGGTGCATGCACGCTATACGTTTGAGCGCCTGCGTCCTGCCGCTGACGGCACGCGCCGGTATCTGGTGCAACGCCGCTTTGAACCGATGACAGGTTTCCGATGGACGCTGTAGCTATCGAATGTCGCGGCTCATTTCCAGCATGCGCAGGATGGGTCGCAGCGCCCGCTGCCGGAGCTCTTCGTCCATGGTAATTTCAGGTTGCTCGTAGCGCAGCGCCAGATACAGTTTCTCCAGCGTGTGCAGTCGCATGTGGGGGCACTGGCTACAGTTGCAACCGTTATCCGGCGGTGCCGGAATAAACGTTTTTTCCGGACAATCTTTGCGCATCTGGTGCAGAATCCCCTCCTCTGTGGCCACAATAAACGTGGTATGCGGACTTTCCCGGGCAAAACGACGAATGGCCGAGGTTGAGCCGATAAAGTCCGCATGCTGCAGCACGGCCTCTTCGCATTCTGGATGGGCCAGCACCAGCGCATCCGGGTAGCGGGCCTTGAGCTGCAAGATCTTCTTTTCACTGAAGGTTTCGTGCACAATGCAGATTCCATCCCAGAGCACCATGTCGCGTCCGGTTTTGCGGATCAGGTAGCGTCCCAGGTTGCGATCCGGCGCGAACAGAATGGGCTGCTCCGGAGGAATCTGGCGGACAATGTGCTCCGCATTGGACGAGGTGCAGATAATGTCGCTGAGCGCCTTAACAGCAGCCGAGCAGTTGATGTAGGAAATAACCAGGTGGTCTGGATACTGCGCCTTGAATGCTGCGAAAGCGTCGGCCGGACAGCTATCGGCCAGCGAGCAACCGGCATTCAAGTCGGGAATGACCACTTTCTTATCCGGATTGAGAATCTTGGCCGTTTCGGCCATGAAGTGAACGCCGGCAAAGACGATCAGGTCGGCATCGGTTTCGGCAGCTTTGCGGGACAGCCCCAGCGAGTCGCCGATATAGTCGGCCAGGTCCTGAATAATTGGCTCCTGATAATAATGCGCCAGAATGATCGCGTTTTTCTCCTTTCGGAGACGGTTAATTTCTGCGATCAGGTCGAGCGACGGATCGATCGGAATGTCGATATAGCCAATTACCGGATCCAGCACTACGGGTTCGGTCATAACGCAGGAGCCATTGCAGCGGTTGATCTTCCGGTCCGCTTTTACGCCAGGCAGACAAAGACGTTCAGGAAGGAATGGACTCAGGCACGAGGCGTCCCTGCTCGAGTCGGAGCACTCGATCGGCCTGGGCGGCCAATGTCAAATTGTGCGTAGCAATAACAAAGGTTTGCCCCACTTCGCGGCTCAGGCGCAGGATCTCGTGATGGAGCGTTTCGGCTGTGCGCACGTCCAGATTGCCGGTAGGTTCATCGGCCAGCACAACGGCTGGTCGGTTCATGAGCGCCCGCGCCACGGCCACGCGCTGCTGCTCACCGCCCGAGAGCATCGAAGGTCGATGCTCTGCCCGATCAGCCAGGCCCAGCAGTTTCAGCAAGGCCAACGCGCGCGGACGCGCTTCGCGGAGCGTCTGGCCCTGGATAAGGGCAGGCATGGCCACATTCTCCAGAGCTGTAAATTCTGGAAGCAAGTGGTGAAATTGAAAGACGAATCCAATGGTCCGGTTGCGGAAATCAGCCAGCGCTTCGTCATCCAACGTAAAGATATTTCGGCCATCGTAGCGCACCTCCCCCCGATCTGGTCGATCCAGCGCGCCCAGCAGATGCAATAGCGTGCTCTTACCCGTGCCGCTTTCACCTACGATAGCCACCACCTCCCCTGCTTCAACCGTCAGGTGCAGTCCTTGCAATACCTGCAACCGCCCACCTGAGCCGGTTGGATAGCTTTTCCACAGGTCGATGACTTCCAGCAGGGGCATGCGCGTCCTCAGGCTTCCCGGCGGATGCCGTACTTGGCCAGCTTGTTGTACAGATGCGAACGTTGAATGCCAATGGCTTCGGCCGTCTTACTGATGTTCCAGCCGAATTCTTGAAGCTTGTGCTCCAGGAAGAGCTTTTCAGCCGCATCCCGAAACGCCGCAAATGTCGGATAGCGCTCGATTAATTCCTGAAGCGAGCCCGACCCAGACACCTCGGCCGGATGCACATAGCGCTGCACATCGCGCGCCGTAATGGTCGGGCCATCACTTAAGATGAGCAGTCGTTCGACGACATTGTATAGCTCCCGCACGTTCCCGCGCCATTCATATCGCTTGAGCTGTTCCAGAGCTGCCGGCTCGAACGCTTTGGGAGGCATACCGTTTCGCCGGGCCAGACGCTCCAGCGCATACTGGGCAATGATGGGAATGTCGCTGCGTCGCTCTCGAAGCGGGGGGACCTGAATCAGAATAACACTGAGCCGATGGTAGAGATCTTCGCGGAACTTCCCTTCTTCCACCAGCTTCCAGAGGTCTTTGTTCGTAGCAGCCACCACCCGTACATCCACGGGAATGGAACGCTCCCCGCCTACGCGTTGAATCCGGTTTTCTTGAAGGGCCCGCAACACTTTTGCCTGGGCGGCCAGGCTCATGTCGCCGATTTCGTCCAGGAACAGCGTGCCGCCATGCGCTTGCTCGAACTTACCAATGCGCAGCCGCGTAGCCCCGGTAAACGCCCCCTTCTCGTGCCCGAACAGTTCACTTTCAATTAATTCGCTGGGGATAGCCGCACAGTTTACTTCCACCATGGGGCCATCCTTACGCCGAGAGAGGTGATGGATCCAGCGGGCCACCAGTTCTTTACCGGTGCCGGGCTCTCCGGTGATGAGCACCCGGGCCTCTGTGGGAGCCACCCGCTGAATTGTCTCCAGCACCTGTCGAATGGCCGGACTTTCACCCAGGATGGGCGTTAGCTCTCCTTCCCACCGCTCGCTCAGTACCTGGCGGATCCGTCGGTTTTCAGTCTGGAGTTGACCGCGCTCCAGCGCGTTGCGGACCGTCAGCAACAGCCGATTCAGGTCCGGTGGTTTCTCAATAAAGTCAAAGGCGCCCAGGCGCGTGGCCTCCACGGCCGTTTCAATCGTACCGTGACCGGAGATCATAACCACCGGTACCTCCGGCTGCTCGGCCGCCAACGTGCGCAGCACTTCCATGCCATCACGCCGCGGCATTTTAATGTCGAGCAGCACCAGGTCATAACGTCCCGCACGCAGCTTTTCCAGCGCTTCGTCTCCATCAACCGCCTCATCGACGGTATATCCTTCATATTCCAGAATTTCACGAAGCGTGCGCCGGATGCTGCGCTCGTCGTCGACGACCAGAATAGTTGCCGCCATGGATAAGGATCGGTCGGCTCAGGATGCCTGCGAAGCACGCGCTGCAATGCGCGCCAGCGCGATTTCGGCCTCCGTGGCCTGCAGGGCCTCTGGATAGCGCTCCCGCAGCGTCTCGTACATGCGCCGGGCAGCCTCCAGATTGCCAACGATTTCGTAGTTGCGTCCTGCACGCAGCAAGTAGTGCGGCGTCAGGACCGGGTTGTCGTAGCGATCCGCCGCTCGTCGATACAGCTCGGCAGCGCGTTCATGTTCTCCTTTGTTTTCATAGACCGCCGCCTGCCCGGCCAGCGCAGCGGCCGCTAGCATGGGATCATCGCTGTCAAAAGCCGCCCATAGTTCCAGCGCCTGCTCATATTCGCCCAGCCGATACAGCGCATCGGCTGCGTAGAAACGAGCTAGATTACCGGCATTTGTATGGCCATAGGCGCGGGCCAGCTCCAGCAATCCGGAACGGCCGTCTGCCCCGTCCAGCGCCTCCCGATACTTCCCCTGCTCGTAAAGCGGAAGCACCTCGCCCAGCAGTTGCTGCGCCTGCTGCTCTTGCTGTTGCTGGTAATAAGAATAGCCAATCAAGCCCAAAATGATCACCACAATGACTGCCCCCCCCACATAGATTTCCCTGCGACGACGGTAGTAAAAATCCAGCCAGCGGGCATAAAGCGTGACAACCGTATCTTCCCGCAGCGCTTTGCGCTTTGACGCATCCGTTCGCGAAGCAACGGCCATTTCGACTCCTTATGCTTGATTGTAGAATGAAGGTGGTAAAATAGTCGCCTTTCCCTATAGAAACAACGGACGTTGGTTCAACGCTGGCCTGCCAGAACGTTTCCCTATCAGATAACACGTGTTTTGCTCAGATTTTCGTTAAATTCCGTAGGGCCTTCTCGCTAGAAGGCCACCTTTCGCGTATTCTTAGAGGAGGCATCCTCCGAACCTGTAAAAAACGGAGAGCGAACCATGGCGATCAAACTGGGCATTAACGGTTTTGGGCGCATCGGCCGGCTCGTCCTGCGTTCGATCCTGGAGCGTAATTTGACCGACCAGATCGACGTAGTCGGTGTCAACGACATTACCGACGCAGCTACCCTGGCTCATCTGTTCAAATATGACTCGGTGCACGGCCCGTTTCCAGGCGAAGTGCGCGTAGAAGGCGATGAACTGGTCGTCAACGGCGAACGCTTTCGCGTCTTCAGCGAGCGTGATCCCAAAAATCTACCCTGGGGCGAGCTGGACTGCGACGTGGTCATCGAATCGACCGGAATTTTCCGCTCCCGCGAAAAGGCTGCGCAGCATCTGGAAGCTGGCGCCAAAAAGGTGATCATTTCTGCGCCCGCGAAGGGTGAAGTGGATGCGACGATTGTTATTGGTGTCAATGATCACATCCTGACCGGAAAAGAGCAGGTGGTCTCGAACGCAAGCTGCACGACGAACTGCCTGGCTCCCATGGTCAAGGTGCTGGACGACGCCTTCGGCGTGCGGCGCGGCTTCATGGTAACCGTGCACGCCTACACCGCCGACCAACGGCTTCAGGATGCGCCGCACAGCGACCTGCGGCGTGCCCGTGCCGCTGCGTTGTCCATCATCCCGACCACAACCGGGGCCGCCAAAGCCGTTGGTCTGGTGCTCCCTCACCTGCAGGGCAAGCTGGATGGATTCGCCCTGCGCGTGCCCGTACCGGACGGTTCTATCACGGACTTTACAGCCGAGCTGGCGCGAGAAGTCACCGTGGAGGAGGTCAACGAAGCCTTCCGCAAAGCAGCCGAAAATGAACTCAAGGGCATTCTGCAGTACGTCGAAGATCCGATCGTCTCGTCGGACATCATTCACAACCCCCATTCCTGCATCTTCGATAGCCTCTCAACCATGGTGAACGGGACAATGGTCAAGGTGGTAGGCTGGTACGATAACGAATGGGGGTATGCCTGCCGGACCGTAGACCTTGTGGGCAAGCTCATGGCAGTCGCCGAGCCCGCCGGATGAACGCGTTGCGCACAGACAGACGCAGGGAGAACGGGCAGGCCTACCTGCCGTTCTCCCTTTTTCATGCATTTGCCGATCAAACCCTATGCCTGCCATGCCAACGCTTCGCAAGCTGACCATTGACGACCTCGACCTGAAAGGCAAACGCGTGCTGGTACGCGTCGATTTCAACGTGCCGCTCAAAGAAAACGAACAGGGCAACCTGGTCGTTGCCGACGACACGCGCATTCGGGAAACCCTGCCTACCATTCGAGCTATCCTGCAGGCAGGCGGCAAGGCGATCTTGATGAGCCACCTGGGTCGCCCCAAGGGCAAACCCGACCCTAAATACAGCCTGGCGCCGGTAGCCCGCCGCCTCGAAGAGCTGCTGGGCGTGCGCGTCCGCTTCGTGAGCAATATTGTGGGAGAGGCCGTTCGCCAGGCCATTCACAGCATGCCAGAGGGCGGCGTACTTCTGCTCGAAAACACACGCTTCCATCCCGGTGAGACGAAAAACGATCCGGAACTGGCCCGTCAATTGGCCGAACTGGCCGATGTATACATCAACGATGCCTTTGGGTCGGCCCATCGCGCTCACGCTTCCACCGAGGGCGTTGCGCACTATGTCAGGCAGGCGGCTATGGGCTATCTGATGAAGCGCGAAGTGGAATATCTGAGTCGCCTGCTGGACCATCCTGAGCACCCCTTCGTGGCAATTCTGGGGGGTGCCAAGGTCTCTGATAAGATCGGGGTGATTAAAAACCTGCTACCCCGTGTTGATCGGCTGCTCATTGGAGGCGCCATGAGTTATACCTTCCTCAAAGCTCTGGGCCACGGGGTAGGCGCCTCGCGCGTAGAGGAAGATCGCCTGGAAGAGGCCCGAACGCTCTACGAAACAGCAGCCGGTAAAATGATGCTCCCCGTCGATCACGTGGTGGCCCCTGAATTTTCCAACGACGCCCCCAGGCAGGTTGTCGAAAGAGACATTCCCGAAGGCCTCATGGGCTTAGACATTGGTCCCAAGACGATCGCGCGCTACCGCGAAGAAATCCTACAGGCGCGCACAGTAGTCTGGAATGGCCCCATGGGGGTCTTTGAAATGTCCAACTTTGCCCAGGGCACCTTTGCTATCGCTGAGGCGCTGGCGGAGGCTACCGACCGAGGCGCCCTGACCGTGGTAGGCGGCGGCGACTCGGTGGCCGCCATCACGCAGGCTGGCTACGCAGACCGCGTCAGCCATGTCTCGACAGGTGGCGGTGCCATGTTAGAATTCCTGGAAGGCAAAACGTTGCCGGGCCTGGCAGCGCTAACCGACAAGCCATAACTTTCCTGAAGCGTTTCAGGAAAGCCCGATTCCAGAGGTCGGGCTTTTCGTACGGAAGCCCTTCCAGGGGATACGTGTACGCTGGCGGATGCCGCAAACAGTCTTCCCTGAATTATCTGCAGGCTGGATTCAGGCTGTAACTTTTAGCCCAGCTACTTCGCCAACCATCAGAAAGGCAAAGTGTCATGCGCTATCTGAAAGCCGACCAGCTCGACTTCACAATTGAAACGACACCGCCCATGCCCCTGCCCCGGCGCGTGCTCATGGTAACCCCTGATCACTTCGACGTGGTCTATGTGATCAACCCGCACATGGAAGGACACGTCGGGCAAATAGACCGCACCCTCGCCCGTCAGCAATGGGAAGCCTTGCGCGACACCTACCAGAAGCTTGGCTTTGACGTGCACGTGCTGGAAGGGGCGCCTGGCTTACCTGACATGGTGTTTTGCGCCAACCAGACCCTTCCCTTTCTGCAAGAAAACGGCCAGCGCGGCGTCGTGCTGAGCCGGATGCACGCCCCCCAGCGCCGCGCTGAGGTACCTTACCTTGCCCGCTTCTTTGAAGCCCAGGGCTATACGCTACGCTCTATTCCAGAGGACGTGCCAGGGAGCTTTGAGGGCATGGGAGATGCGCTCTGGCACCCCGGCCACGCCCTCCTCTGGGGAGGATACGGCTTTCGAACCGATCCGGCCGTCTACGAATGGCTGGCGCAAACGCTGGGCGTCCGCGTGATTACGCTCCATCTAACCGATCCAGACTTTTACCACCTGGACACTTGTCTGAGCCTGCTGGACGCAGGCACCGCACTCTACGTGCCGGCCGCTTTCGACGACGAAGGCCGCGCCCTGCTGCATCGCCTGATCCCCCATCTAATCGAAGTGCCTGAGCGCGAAGCTCGTGAACTCTTGGCCTGCAACGCCCACTGCCCGGATGGCCGTCATGTATTGATCCAGCGAGGTTGCACCGAAACTATTGCGCGGCTCCGCGCAGCAGGTTTCGAACCTATTGAACTGGAAACCAGTGAATTTTTAAAGTCTGGCGGTTCTGTCTTTTGCATGAAACTGATGTTCTTCTGAGCAATGATCGAGCGGATCACCATCTGCGGCCTGGGTCTGATCGGCGGGTCCCTGGCAATGGCCTGGAAGCGAGCGCGCCCTGAGCTGCATCTGACTGCTTTTGACCGACGCGAGGTGTTGGCCCAGGCGCGCGATCTTGGCGTGGTGGATGCGACCGCAGAAGACATAGCCGACGCAGTCGCAGAAGCTGACCTGGTCGTACTAGCAGCACCCGTACGTGGCATTCTGTATTTGCTGGAAGAAATTGGGCCCCACCTTAAGCCAGGCACCCGCGTAACCGACGTCTGCGGCGTCAAGCGTCCTATTATGGCGCATGCCCGGGCTACGTTGCCAGACACCGTCACGTTCATCGGGGGCCATCCAATGGCAGGCTCGGAACGACGCGGTCTGGCTCATGCCGATCCGTTTCTGTTCGAGAATGCTACCTACGTGCTGTGCCCCCCACCCACCCTCTCGGCTGAAACCCTGCAGCAAGCGCACGGCGACCTGCTGGAGTTGATCCGTCTCCTGGGCGCTCGCGTGCTCCTGCTCGACGCCGAGCGCCATGACGCCATTGCAGCTACCGTTAGCCACCTTCCTCAACTGCTGGCCGTCCTGCTTGTCAACACCGCCGCAGAACGGAGCAAGGGCGACGACACGTTCCTGCAACTGGCAGCCGGCGGCTTTCGGGACATGACCCGCATCGCTTCCTCTCCCTTTGACCTGTGGCGCGACGTGCTCTTTGCCAACGAAGGCCCCCTACTCGACACGCTCGGCCATTTTGCTGCCAACCTGCAGCGCCTGCGCAACCGCCTCATCGAAGAAGATGAGCAGGCACTCCAACAGGCCTTTGAACAGGCCCGTCAGACGCGCGCCCGCATCCCTCGTGATACCAAAGGCTTTCTACATCCCCTGGCTGATCTGTTTGTCCGCATCGAGGATCGCCCCGGCGCACTCTACCGAATCACGCGCGCCCTCTATGAAGCCGGACTCAATATTCAGGATATCGAACTGCTAAAAATCCGCGAAGGCATGGGCGGTACATTCCGCCTGGGCTTTGCCACCGAAGCCGATGCCGATCAGGCCTGCCAGGTGCTCCGGCAAGCTGGCATTGAAGCCTTCCGTCCTGACAATGAAAGATAAGCCGTCAAAAAACCAACCATCGATGCAATTATGGCTGAAACCATGCAAAAACGCACGCCTCTCTACGACCGGCATATGGCCCTGGGTGCTCGCATGATGCGCTTTGGCGGCTTCGAAATGCCGGTGCAGTACACCAGTATCATTGACGAACACCTGGCCGTCCGCCAGGCAGCCGGCCTGTTTGACGTGTCCCACATGGGAGAGATTTTCGTCCGAGGCCCCCGCGCCTTTGAATTCGTGCAACAGCTTATCACAAACGATGCCAGCCGGCTCTACGACGGCCGGGCGCTTTACACTGTCATGTGCACACCTGAGGGCGGCGTTGTGGACGATCTGCTGGTCTACCGCTTCGACGCGGAGACGTACCTGCTGGTCGTTAACGCAGCCAACATTGAAAAAGACTTTGCCTGGATGCAGGAGCACAACTCCATGGGAGCCCAGCTAGAAAATCGCTCAGACGAAATCGCCCTGTTGGCACTGCAGGGACCGGCCGCCTTTACGATTGCCCGGCACTTTGTGCCCGATCTGTCCCCGGACAACCCCCGCTACTACCATTTTCGGGTCATGGAACCCGGCACCTTTCTGGGATGTCGCTGGGCCGTCCTCTCACACACAGGCTACACCGGTGAGCCAGGCCTGGAAATCTACTGCTACGCCGACGAAGCCGCTAACGTCTGGGATGCCCTGCTCGAAGTAGGCCAGGCGCATGGCCTGAAGCCAGCCGGCCTGGGCGCCCGCGACACGCTCCGGCTGGAAGCCGGCTACTGCCTTTATGGGAACGAACTGGATGAATCCACCAATCCGCTGGAGGCCGGATTAAGCTGGGTCGTTAAATTCGATAAGGGACATTTTATTGGCCGCGAAGCATTGCTGCGCATTAAGGAAGCCGGACCAGCACGGCGCTTGATCGGGCTTGTTCTGGAGGCACGGGGGATTCCCCGCGCAGGTTACCCCATCGTTGATGCTACCGAAACCCCTATCGGCCAGGTAACCAGCGGCAGTCTCTCTCCTGTTTTGCAACAGGGTATTGCCCTGGGATACGTTCCCAACCAACCCGCCTACACCGAGCCGGGACAACCGCTTGGCGTACAGATCAGACGCCAGATTCTACCAGCCCACGTGCATAAACCACCGTTCGTCAAGCTTCACAAAAAATAACAACCCTGTAGGCCGACGACTCCGGTGCGCTGTCGTAACTTTTACGTCTCACGCCATTCAGACCGAAGCCCGAAAAGACCGAGCGCAGCGCAGGAAACCCCGATTGCGATGAACGTAGAGGTTTTTCTGACCGGTCATCAGGTCGGCGAAGAAGATGTCGAAGGGCGCACCGTCGTGGTGATCGACGTGCTGCGGGCTTCTTCGACCATTATCACAGCCCTGGCAAATGGCGCGCGCGCCGTCATTCCCGTAGCCGATATGGACCAGGCGGGCAAGATCGCCATGAACCTAGACCCCAGTACCTATCTGCTGGGAGGCGAACGCGACGGCGATCGCATCGACGGCTATCACCTGGGCAATTCACCGTTGGAATACACGCCGGACGTAGTCCAGGGCAAAACAATCATTCTGAACACAACAAATGGCACACGTACCATCTGGAACGCCCGCAGCGCACAGCACCTGGTAATTGGCAGCTTTCTGAACGCAGACCAGGTTGTCCAATTTATCCGAAAAGCGAAACTGGATGTTACGATTATCTGCGCGGGCCGCAATAACCGGGTTGCGCTAGACGATACGCTCTGCGCCGGCCTGATCCTCTATCGCCTCTGGGAAGGCCAGGAACCTGAACACGTTAGTGACGCCGCCCACATCGCACTGACCCAGTATCTGCACGACCGAGATCGGCTGGCACACGCGCTGCGCCATAGCAACCATGCCCGCTGGCTCAGTGCAAAAGGCTACGGCGCGGACGTGGAGTACTGCCTGCAACTGGACGTCTGTTCGGTGCTACCCTATTACCGAGAAAATCGCCTCGTAGTACACAAACAACAAAAGCCCTCCGAATCCGCGAGCTGATACCGGCGTACAGATGCTGGCGTGGCGCGGTAGGGAGTTGTATCTTTAAGGCATGGCCACTAAAACGTCCAGGCGTCGGCGCAGCGCACGTAAAACGACGACCGAAGCGGCTCCAGCTATTTCACCGGCTCGTCGGCGCGAAATTCTGGGGCTGACGCTCATGGTGCTCGGGGTGCTTCTCACCCTGGCGCTTGTAACCTATCAGCCTTCTGACAATGCGCTCGCCCGGCATTTCTCGCTTCAAGCTGCGCTGGATCCAGGCAACAATCGCGCAGAAAATGCGCTGGGACTGGTAGGAGCGGCGCTGGCTTACCTGTTGGTGGCGCGGCTGTTTGGCTATGCTTCGGTGCTGCTCACAGGTCTATTGGTCGCCTGGGGTTATACCATTTTTCGCGGCCGACGCCCGCGCGCCCTACCTTTGTTTACGAGCCTTCTGTTGCTCCTGGTGCCCTTACTGGCCGCCAGTTTCGGGTGGATTGGCGTGGTTTTCAACACCGATCTCCATACCTGGTCCGGTGATCTGGGACTGGCCCTGGCCGGCTGGATGACGCAGGTCTTCGGCTCCGTCGGAGCGCTGGGGCTGCTACTACTCGGTCTGGTCTCCACCACGTTGCTGCTCATTGACCATGACCTTCAGCGCTCGTTCGACCGGCTAGAACGCCTGCTGGCTAGCCTGCAAGAAAGTGTGCGCCGTCGATGGAAAAGCTGGCGGCAACGCCAGACCGAACGCCGTCGCGAACGCGCAGGAAGCTCCCAACGTCCGCACCGCCCAAACACTCCACCATCCCGGGCTTCCTCCTCACCTGCTCCCCCCACTCCTGAACCTCGTCCCACACCAGCCATCACAGACAGTACTCCCTCAGAAGAAGCTGTGCCGCGGCATGAACTGCTGCGCAACTTGATGCATGACGCACCGCCCTCCGCTCCTCCAGCTCCTCGCCAACCTGAACTGGTCGTCCGCCAGGGCATCAAGGAAGAACGCGCCGACCACATCGAACGCCCTGCAGCACTTCCCGCTACTGCTACACTCCCCCCGTACACCCCACCGCCCATTGATCTGCTCGACGAAGCCGAAACGCACGAACGCCGCATCGATTACGAGGAACTGGAAGAAAACAAACGCATCCTGCTGGACAAGCTGGCCACCTATAATATCGAAATCACTTCAATCAATGCGATCGTCGGACCGACCGTCACGCTTTACGAGTTAACCCCTGCACCCGGCGTCAAGATCAGCAAAATCACGGCGCTGGAAGACGACCTTGCCATGGCCCTTGCCGCTCCTGGCATCCGCATGATTGCTCCTATCCCGGGCAAGTCGGCCATTGGCGTGGAAATTCCCAACCGACACCGCGAGCTGGTCCGCATTCGTGACGTAATTGGCACGGCCCGCTTCCGGGATGCGCAGATGGAACTGCCCATTGCCCTGGGCAAGACGATCGAAGGAGAAGTGTTTCTGCAGGACCTGACCCGCTTGCCTCACCTGCTCATAGCGGGTTCAACAGGCTCGGGCAAATCGGTAGGTCTGAATGCCCTCATCACCGGGCTGCTCTACGCCTGCCACCCGGCCAACCTCAAATTCGTGATGATCGACCCTAAGAAAATTGAACTGCAGCAATACGCGACCGTGGTCGATCACTTTCTGGCACTTCCAGAAAACGCTGAAGACCCGATCATCACTGACTGTGCGCAGGCGCTGGCCGTCCTGAAAAGCTGCGAGCGCGAAATGGAGCAACGCTACGACCTGCTCGCTAAGGCTGGCGTGCGAAGCATAAAAGATTACAACCGTCGCCTCCAGGAAGGTGCCCTTTCTCCGGAAGAAGGACATCGTCACCTGCCTTACATCGTTGTGATCATCGACGAACTGGCCGATCTCATGATGACAGCGGGCAAAGACATCGAAGGTCCTATCGCTCGCCTGGCTCAGATGGCTCGTGCCGTCGGCATTCATCTGGTACTAGCCACGCAGCGTCCTTCGGTCGACGTCATCACAGGGCTGATTAAAGCGAACTTTCCTGCCCGCATTGCCTATCAAGTAGCCACCAAGGTGGACTCCCGCACCATTATCGACCAGAACGGAGCCGAAGGCCTGGTAGGAAATGGCGACATGCTCTTCATGATGGGTAGCCACCTGGTACGGCTGCAGGGTCCCTTTGTCTCAATTGACGAGGTAGAACGCGTCACACGCTTTATTGCCGAGCAGCCAGGCCCCGGTCCCTATTTGCTGCCCGGTCTCGAAGACGAGCAAAGCGATGAAGTGGGCGGCAACGGAAGTGGCGACAGCTACGATGAACTCTTTGAGGAAGCGGCCCGCATAATCGTCCGCAGCCAGCAGGGATCGGTCTCGCTGCTCCAGCGCAAGCTCTCTATTGGTTACACGCGGGCCGCGCGGATTGTGGACCAGCTCGAAGCCGCCGGCATTGTAGGCCCGTTTGAAGGCTCCAAAGCCCGCCGCGTGCTCGTGCAGACCGAAGCTGAGCTTGACGAACTGCTTCGCACGCTCCGCTCCCCTTCCTGATTCGCCAGCGCTCCTGCAATCCCTGCCTACCGAACAGCTCCTTCCTCCCACCATTTGCCGGCATTCCCCCGGGGAGGCCCCCCGCACTTCCCAACAGAACAAGACCAGAGCAGGAGCGGCATCAACGTTCAGGGCCGCTCCTTTTGTCCCCTACCTCTAGAAGACTTCAGAAGGCGCATCAGCTGGCTGGCTACATCCTGCGTATCATCTCCGCAAACGAAGGAAGATGGGTCAGGGGAGTCATGGTATGGCGCGCAGAATCAATACGCCAGGCATAGTGCACCTGCCCATTTGTAACAAGCAGATAGGGTGCGCGGACTACGCGGTTGTAGCGACCGGCTTGTTCCACCACCTCCTGCGTGATCGACACTGACGGTGCCTTGCATTCGGCTAGCAATAACGGACGCCCTTGCCGGTCATACACCAGCAAATCAGCCCGCCGCGCCATTCCCTGGTCTGCAAACGATACCTCCAGGGCCACCAGGGAAGGCGGGCAGCCCAGCGCCTGCACCAGATACTGCGCCAGATGCTGCCGCACCCATTCTTCCGGCGTCAACCGCACCCAGCGCCGTCGCAACGGATCCAGCAAATATACCTGGCCGCCTCGCCGCTGCAATCGAAACGAATAGGCTGGAAAATTCAAAGCTTCCATTGGCGTCGTGGGAAGGTTGTCTTTCTTCCATGAAACGCCTCAGCCCCCCTATGAAAGCTTCCAGGCCCATACCAGCCGAGGGTTACCGGCCAGATCATGCTCCAGCCGCACCTTCTCATACCCCGACCGTTCAAAGAGCCGGACCACGTCGCTTCCGTAATGCGCGTGCACCTCACAGGCCAATCGTCCGCCCTGCTTTAACAGAACGTGGCCATGCCGGGCCAGCGCACGGTAGAAACGGAGCGGGTCCTCGCCCGCATACAGGGCGATTGGAGGCTCGTAATCTCGCACTTCAGGGGGGAGTTCATCCGCTTCGTGCCACGCCAGGTAAGGTGGATTGGACACTATCAGGTCAAACGAACCAGGAACGCTCTCCGGAAACGACGTTGCCAGCACATCAGCTACCACCCAGTGCACGTTCAGCCTCAGTCGTCTGGCATTGCGCTGCGCAATCGTTAGCGCGTCCAGACTGATGTCGCAGGCCCACACCTCCGCATCCGGTCGGTGATGTTTGATAGCCAGCGCAATGCAGCCACTGCCTGTCCCCACGTCCAGCACGCGTTGTGCCGGAGCAGCAGGCATTTCCTGCAGCACTTGCTCGGTCAGCCACTCTGTCTCCGGACGCGGCACCAACACCCCGGGTCCTACCTCCAGTCGAAGCCCTAAGAATTCCACATATCCCAGCACATATTGCAGCGGCTCACGCCGCAGGCGCCGCGTCAGTAACGCAGCAACATGCGCCTGCCGGGCTGCATCGACCGGTCGCTCCGGGTACGCGTAAAGCTGCGCTCGAGAACACCCGAGCACCTCACAAAGTATCCATTCAGCGTTCCGACGCGCGTCGGGCACTCCGGCTGCCTCCAGTCGTTGGATAGCCTGTTGCAATAGCTCAGCCTGCGTGATGGTCTGACGCACCTCCTGTCCGTTGGCCATGATCATACCGCTTTCATGAACGGTCCGTTACGTGATTTGCTTCCAGCCAGGTGCCATGAAAACTTTCAAACATAAAACCATCCTGATCACCGGGGCCTCAAGCGGCATCGGAGAGGCCATGGTCTACCAACTGCTTGATCCAACCGTTAAACTGCTGCTGGTAGCTCGCTCGGAAGCAAAACTGCAGACCATGGCGGCGACCTTGAACCGTCAGGGAGTCCAGGCGCAGCCTTATCCATGCGATCTAGCTCAACCTGGCGCAGCCGAAAGATTGTTCCAACGCATCACCGAGGACGGCCACCGGGTGGACGTACTCATCAACAATGCAGGCTTCGGCAAATATGGCCGCTTCGATCAGATCAGTCTGGCTGATACGCTAGAAATGCTCCGGCTCAACATTGAGAACCTGGTAGCGCTCACCCACCTCTGCCTTCCTCATATGCTGGAACGCGGCGATGCAGGCATCCTGAACGTAGCTTCAACGGCCGGATTTCAGGGCATCCCCTACCTGACCGTTTATGCGGCTACCAAAAGCTTTGTCATTGCCTTCTCTGAAGCGCTCCACGCAGAGTACAGCCCCCACGGGATTACGGTAACCTGCCTGTGTCCGGGTCCCACAACCACCGCCTTTCAGGAACGTGCCGGTATGCCGGTTGAAGGCCTTCGGCGCCTGATGGAATCCCCCGAGAAGGTAGCGGCAGCAGGTCTGCGGGCCCTACTGCGAGGCGAAATCGTGCACGTTAGCGGCGCAGCCAATGCAGTGGTTGCCCATCTCAGCCAGCTTACTCCCCGACGGATGCGGCTGGCCATCACGCAACAACTGCTGGGTCCCCGCGATGACGCCTGAGCCCACTCCTTTTACCGTCCACCGAAAAAATGCGACCGTCGGTTAAAACAGGGATTGATGTAAACGCTTACCTTCTTATCTTTGGGCTTCGTTCGCCGAAAACAATCTAAACCATCTATTGCCCATGACAACCCGTGATAAATTAGAGACTCTGGCGGCCAACCTGTGGTGGAGCTGGCATCCCGAAGCGCTCCAATTATTTGCGCAATTAAATCCCGAAGCTTTTCGGGCGTCGCGCCACAATCCCCTGGCAGCCCTTCGCGCCGCCGATCCGGCCGTGCTGAACGACCGGCCTTTTCAGCAAGAGGTTGACCGCGTCTACGAAGCCTTTCAGGCCTATCTGAACCGTCCGGCGCGGATTCCGAACGCTCCTCGCACGGTGTACTTCTGCATGGAATACGGCCTGCACGAAAGCCTGCCTTTTTACGCGGGAGGCCTGGGCGTACTGGCTGGCGACCATATCAAAGCGGCCTCTGATCTCGGACTGCCTATGGCAGCGGTAGGGCTCTTCCTGCGGGAAGGATATTTCCGCCAGCGCTTTGACCCCAGTGGCTGGCAACTGGCCGACTACCCTGCCATGGATCCGCTGGACCATCCCATGTCGCTGGTGCATGGCCCAGACGGATACCCCCTGGTGATCACCGTTCACCTCGGACAACGCCCCCTGTACCTGCGCGCCTGGAAGCTGGACGTAGGCCGCGTGCCGCTGTATCTGCTCGACGCCTCGTTTGCCGCTAATCCTGAGCCGCTGCGCGTCCTGACGCGTCGGCTCTACCAGGGCGACCGCCGCATTCGTCTGCAACAGGAAATT
This sequence comes from Rhodothermus profundi, assembly GCF_900142415.1. NCBI lineage: Bacteria > Pseudomonadati > Rhodothermota > Rhodothermia > Rhodothermales > Rhodothermaceae > Rhodothermus > Rhodothermus profundi. The sequence continues at coordinate 59,080 of NZ_FRAU01000009.1, read as the reverse complement.
ATCCTGGGAATCGGCGGCGTCCGCTTGCTTCGAGCGCTGGCACAGGACTTTGAGGTGTACCACCTGAACGAAGGCCACTGTGCACTGGTCGCGCTCGAATTGCTTCGGGAACGACTGGCTGCAGGCGACGAACGCGAAGCAGCCGAAGCCTGGGTGCGTCAGCGCTGCGTCTTCACCACCCATACGCCGGTCATGGCCGGGCACGACCGCTTTGATCCGGCGCTCTTTCTGGAGCAAATGGAGACGTTTCGCCACCAGCTTGGCCTCTCGGAAACGGACCTGCTGGCCTATGGCCGCGTCAATCCCAGCGACAGCACAGAATCCTTCAATATGACCGTGCTGGGGCTCAAGCTGTCGCGTAAGGCCAACGGAGTTTCAGCCATCAATGGCCTGGTAGCACGCCGGCAGTGGCACCACCTGTACCCGGAGCGCCCCGTTAACGAGGTGCCTATTGGCCACATTACCAATGGCGTGCACCTGCCTACCTGGATCGTTGCCCATGCCCGCCCTTTTCTGGAGCAGCACCTGGGCGACTGGCTTGAAGGTCGCTTCAACGTAGAAATCTGGAAAAAGGTAGATGAGATTTCCGATGCCGAACTCTGGCAGTACCGCTGCATGCTACGCCGCCGGTTGATTGAGTTCGTCAATGAATATGTCAAACAGCAGTCGCTTCCCCAGGAGGCCCATCTGCACCCTGACGTATTGACCATCGGATTCGCGCGGCGCTTTGCGACCTACAAGCGGGCTCCTCTCCTCTTTGAGGATATGGAACGAGCAATCCAGCTCTTCTCTCGGGAAGATCGGCCCATCCAGATGATCTACGCGGGCAAGGCGCACCCGGCCGACGATGGCGGGAAACGTTTCATTCAGCAGATCTACGAGATCACCCAGCATCCAGCCTTTCGCGGTAAAGTCGTCTTCCTGGAAGACTACGACATGCACATCGCGCGGATGCTCGTCTCGGGGTGCGATGTCTGGCTGAACAATCCACGTCGCCCACTGGAGGCCAGCGGCACCAGCGGTCAGAAAACGGCCGTGCACGGCGGGCTGAACCTTTCGGTGTTGGATGGCTGGTGGCCGGAAGGCTATAACGGCCAAAACGGCTGGGCCTTTGGCCGCGAGGCAACTGGCTATTACGAAGATCCCGTGACGCAGGATGTGGAAGACCGGGAAGCGCTCTACCGGGTGCTGGAATACGAAGTGCTGCCGGCTTTTTACGACCGCAATGGCGAAGGGCTGCCCATCCGATGGCTAGCTCGCATGCGACAGGCGCTGCGCACAATCCCTGCCCAGTTCAACGCCGTACGTATGGTGCGCGAGTACGTGGAACAAATTTATCGCCCCGTAGAGGAGCCAGCCCCTACTCCCACAACGAACGGAAAGTAGGCCGCTTGCTGCCATGGCCCTATCAAAAAAAAAAAAAGCCCCATCGCGCGGTGGGGCTTTTTTGTGGCAGCATATTGCAATGTTAGCTAACCTTCTGCACCCACGACGTGCAGTACCCATCTGGATGGATGGGACCTTTGATGAGCTGGCAGGCCCCGCACTGGTTAGGACTCTCGGCCGGAATAAACAGCTGGCAGTTGCTGCAGGTTTTGTCGGGGTAGGGCGAATGGTCGGTGTATTGCAGGCTTTCGCGCATTTGAATTTCTTCCGCAGTCAAACCCGACACATCCGTGCAGGAGAAGTCTGCACTGGCGGCAGCAGCCGTATCGACTGAAGCAGCCTCTGGTTGCGGAGCTGTCTGTTGTTGCTGCTGCCCTCCTCCACAGGCGCTCAGCAATGAACTGGCGCCTAGCCCGGCCAGCCCAAGAGCTCCAACGCGCAGCAGAAAGTCGCGACGAGTGACGCGTTTGTCGTCCATGAGCGCTTCAGGTCTTGGTTCAAGGGGTTCTCTTGCCTGGGTACAAGGTAGCATGCCTGCTTTCTAAAAACAACCCGCCCGTACATTTTTTACCCCCAACGAATTTCAAACGTCTCAAAGGCTCCCTGCGCGGGCAGCCAGTGTGCCTGCACGTCGTCAACCCGTGCGGCCGGAGGACCCTGTTGCACGGCACGGAGCAGTTGCTCCAGACGTTCGCGGGGCCCCTCGGCCACCAGGTAAACCGAACCGTCTGGCTCATTACGTACCCAGCCAGTTAGCCCCAACTGCCGGGCATGCCAGCGAACAAACTGCCGAAAGCCCACGCCCTGCACCCGCCCGGTAACCCGCGCCTCAAGTCGCGCCTGTGCATCCAGAGCGCTCATGGCCGCCATGGCTGATAGATTCGGTAGTGGTACGGACCAAGCCGCAGCGTGTCCGTTGCCAGCGTGTCGGCGGTAAAAACTTCTACCCAGCGACGCCCGCGTATACCTTCTGGCAACCCGACCGTTTCCCATCGGTTGCGAACGTTAACGATCAGTAACAACGTGTCCGTTTCCGTAGTGCGCAGGTACAGCAGCACATCATCGGCTGTCGGATTGAGCACGGTCAGCTCGCCATAACGCAACGCCTCACTCTGGCGGTAGAAATTCAGATAGCGCCGGTAGAATGTGTAAAGCGCCGGACTTTCAGGAGCTTCCCAGTTGTAAGGCGTGCGCGCAAAGAACGAAATCCGTTCTCGCACGCCCAGCTCCTGTCCGTTATAGAGTAACGGGACGCCCGGCATGGATGTGGCCAGCACAAAGGCTGCCCTGGAGCCTGCCTCTCCGCCAAAGAGCACGGGCGGGGGCGCGTCCCACATGGTTTCATCATGGTTGGTGGTAAACCGCAGCCGACGCGCTCCCGGTGGCAACAATTTCAACGTTGAATCCACCTGCTGTACCAGTCGGTGCAAAGGAGCACCGCGCCAGACTTCCTTGAGTTGATGGTAGAAGGGCCAGGCATACGTCAGGTCAAATCCTGCCAGATGCATTTCGGGCTCAGCCGCTTCGGCCAGCATCAATACAGGCTTGATCTTTTCTACGGAATCAATGGCTGCCCTCCAGAAATCCAACGGTACTCCGTGCGCCACATCACACCGGTAGCCATCAATGTCGAACTCCTGTACCCAGTACTGCATCACATCAATCATTGCCTGCCGGAGTTCGGGGTTGTCATAGTTAAGCTCCACCACGTCGGTCCAGTCGGTCGTATCGCCGTTGAGCACTGGATAGGTAAAGCCGTCAATAGGCCCCGGCGTGTACCACTCAGGATGCGCTGTTACCCAGGGATGATCCCAGGCTGTGTGGTTCGCTACCAGATCAATGATGAGGTGCATTCCGCGAGCGTGCACCGAATCAACCAGCGCCCGGAAATCCTCTTCCGTGCCGTAATCTGGATTGACCGCGTAGTAGTCCCGCACGGCGTAGGGCGACCCCAGCGGACCAATATCTGTCTTGGCCCGCTTCTTTCCAACCGGATGAATGGGCATGAGCCACAGCGTATTGACCCCCAGCGCCTGCAGGGAGTCCAGCCGTTTGATCACGCCCTGAAAGGTACCTTCTGGCGAAAAATCCGGTACATAGATCTCGTAGAGTACGGCGTCAGCGATCCATGCGGGCTGTCCTACTCCGGGGGGCACCGGGGGTGCTTCTTGCCCTGCCGGCACGTTACACCCGACCACCATCAGCATACCGATCCAGAGCCAAATAATGGTGCGCATAAACTCAGATACGTTGATGAAAGGGCTTACTTTTTCAGCAGGAAGTATAACACAATGCGACCACAACCGCTACCTTCACCCTCCTTTACGCTCCTGCATTTTAAGGAGGCGGGTAGCGATAAGCTTGTGGATTGGCCCCAACGCCCCGACTCAACAAGGGGTTTGCGCATTTCTGCTGTCGGGTAGACGCGCCCTCCTGTAGCCGTTAGCGGATGCAGCGAAACCGGCATCTACCTGAGGCAACAGATTGGATGCCGAGAAAGTCCCGGTGTTATGCAGCGGCTTGCCTGCTATTCATTACGGTGTCGCAACAGCGCAGCCACCAGCAGGAACCCGACAAAGGCAAGGCCGCTCAGGCGCACCACATCGGCTGTCAGGCGAGGCTGTCCCGTGAGGACCCATTCAGCCATCAGCGCAACCAGTCCAAAGAGTAGCGCTAGAAAAATTGCGCCCAGCAGCACAAAACGAAAGGACCGGAAGGGGGCGGAATCAAACATGAGGCCGGTGTTTTCTGCTCCCAACGAGCAGCTGGTAGCCGGGATCCCCTCAAAGAGCCAATCCCAGCCCTACATAGATCACTAGCGATACCCCGGCCAGGAGCAGCGCATAGGGGAGTTGTGTATTTACATGATCAATGTGATCGCATGCAGCCGCCATGGACGAAATGATGGTGGTATCGGACAGAGGCGAAGCATAATCGCCAAAAATACCTCCAGAAAGTACCGCTCCCAGCATAAGCGGCAGTGGTAGGCCTAACCCCTCAGCCAGCGGCATGGCAACCGGAATCAAGATGGCAAAGGTGGTCCAGGAGGATCCCAGCGTGAACGAAATAAAACAGCTCACCAGAAATACCAGGGCCGGCAGCCACCAGACAGGCCACGCCGGATCAATCAGGCCCACAAGGTAGGGCCCCATCTCCAGCGCTCGGGATACCTGTCCCAGCGCAAAGGCCAGCACGACCAGCACCGTAACGCCCACCAATCCCGACATCCCGCGCAGGACCAGCGCTGTCGAACGCGCCAGCGAGAGGAGCGGGCGTCCCCCCCGAAGCGGCCGAGGTAATGCGTAGAGCGCCATCGCTACGCCCACCGCAGAGGCAACCGCCCAGAAAACGGCTGTCGAGCCGCTACCAGCCATCAGGTTACCCTCCCCCGTAATCCAGAGCCCTACGAAGATCATCCCTACCATGACGCCAAGCGGTACCAGAAAATCAGCGGCCTTGCAAGGAGCTCCTTCAACGGGTTGGATGCCGGCTACCTCCTCAGCCACCAACGGTTGCGCATTGGGGCGTAACAGTTGGCCGGTGGTCGCGGCCCGTTGCTCGGCTGCCCGCATCGGCCCAAACCCCCAGCCAGTCCAGGCAATCAGCAGTGCAAAGAGAATCGCAAGCCAACTAAACACATTGTAAAGCAGCCCTTCGGCCAGCAGCCGCACAGCTCCGTCCGTAAGGCCCTGCGCTGCCAGCAGCCCCAGGACATACGCGCCCCATCCGTTGAGTGGAATCATCATGCAGACCGGTGCGCTCGTTGCATCGCAATAGAAGGCGAGCTTTTCCCGCGGCAAGCGCAACCGGTCGAAAAACGGCCGCCCCACTGCTCCGACCACTAAGGATGTGATGCTGGACTCTACAAAGATGACCAAGCCTACCAGCCAGGCCAGCAGTTCGGCGCCGCGCCGCGACGTTCCCCATCCTCGCCGCTGAGCCCACGCAATGAATCCCTGCACTCCTCCAGAGGCTTGCACCAGCGCGATCAAGCCTCCCACCAACAGACAGAACAGAACGACCCGCGTATTACCGGCATCAGCAAATACAGCTACCAGTTCATCACCGAGTCGTCGCAAGCCCAGCAGCGGATGCCCCCCTTCCAGCAAGGTGGTGCCCAGCCAGAGGCCTACAAGCAGCGACAGGTAAACCTGACGCGTCCACAGCGCCAGTGCAATGGCCACAATCGGCGGCAGCAAGACGAGCCCATCCATACCGCCAACTCAGTGGGGCTCGTTGCCCGGCTTCCACTTGATATTACACCCCATCGACGGATACTGGGGCCCGGTTACCTTTCCATGTTCCAGCAGCTCGTCCAGGACTCGCTTTAGATCCGCGCCGGTAGCCGGACGTCCCTGGCCAGGCCGCGTATCATCGAAGCGACCGTGGTAAACCAGCCGTCGGTTGGCGTCGAACACGTACAGATCAGGCGTGCAGCGTGCTCCGTATGCTTTGGCGACTTCCTGCGTTTCATCAAACAGATAAGGAAATGGATATCCCTTTTCTCGGGCGCGCCGTGCCATTTCTTCCGGCGCATCCTCGGGGTACTGAGCTGGATCGTTGGCATTGATAGCAACGAACTGCACACCTCTGGGCTGATACGCACGCGCCACCTGGATCAGCGCCTCTTCGATATGCTGGGCATAGGGGCAGTGATTGCATGTGAACAGGATAACGAGCGCCTGCGCTCCGGCAAAATCTTCAAGGCTCCGCGTAGGCTTGTCGCGTCCATCTGCTTCTGGATTAACCACCGGCAGTTCAAACGGAATGGCTTCGGTACCGAGGGCTATTTCTTGCGAGTAGGTCAGTGCCATAGCCGCCAAATGTTTAGTTTTTAAACCACAACGGCCGGCAGACAAATGGCCGGCCGTTGCAGAAGGTTCCATTAGGCGCGAGCCCCCGCCAGTTCCTGTTCTAGCTCAAGCAGCCGCCGAATGCGCTCTTCGGTAGGTGGATGGGTTGAAAACAGCCGGGCAATGCCGCCGCCTCCGCTAAACGGATGCACAATAAACATATGGGCAGTCGCCGGATTGGCATCCATGGGAATATGGGCCACCCCGGCTTCCAGCTTCTCCAGCGCCCGAGCCAGCGCCCGTGGCCGCCCACAAATAAGCGCGCCTCCTCGGTCTGCCGCAAACTCACGAGCTCGTGAAATCGCCATTTGAATAAGCATGGCAGCCAGCGGCGCCAGAATGAGCATAAGCAATCCGGCCAGCGCATTTCCCCGATCCCGATCACCGGCCGGTCCAAAGAAGAAGGCAAAACGCGCCAGCATCGTAATGGCCGCGGCCAGCGTAGCGGCGATTGACGAAATCAGAATGTCTCGGTGTTTGATGTGGGCCAGCTCATGCGCAATAACGCCTTCCAGCTCTTCCCGATTGAGCAGCCGCATAATGCCCTGCGTAACCGCCACGGCGCTGTGCTTCGGGTTGCGGCCGGTGGCAAAGGCATTCGGCTGCTCTGACGGAATGACATACACGCGCGGCATGGGCAGCCCTGCCCGCTGCCGCAGACGATCCACCATGTCGTAAAGTTCAGGTGCATCTTCCCGGGTAACTTCCCGGGCGCCGTACATCATCAGCACAATTTTGTCGCTGAACCAGTAGCTAAAGAAGTTCATCGCCACGGCAAAAAAGAAGGCGATGATCATGCCCTGCTCGCCACCGATTGCCTCACCAATGAGCACAAAAAGCACCATTAGCAGGGCCATTAAAGCCGCTGTACGCAGCGCGCTCGACATAGCTCCTTCAGGGATGGTTGAACACCTCGATAGATTACGTTGCGGAGATATACGACAGGACGATGGGGTGGTTCTACGCAAAAGCAAGGAATCCTCCTGTAAAAACGACGCAACAGCGCTGCCTACTCCTCTCCCAGCTCTAGTGCCATCAGCGCATCCTGCAATTCGGCCAGACTTTTCGCGTCGCCTACCCGACGAGCTACCTCAATCCCCTGCTGGTAGGTGCGCCGCGCCTCTTCCAGGCGCCCTAGCGTTCGGTAGAGTTTTGCCAGGTGGTAATAGGTCCCCACATAGTCGGGATGGTCGCGCACCAGTTCCTCGAAGAAGCGCAGCGCTTGCGCCGTGTCGCCTCGCTTCCAGTACTCCTGGGCCAGCGCAAAACGCGTGAAGGCATCGGTAGGATCTTCCTGATAGAACTGGAGCAACTGTTCCAGTCGGTCCATTGTTCTTGCCATGCCTTACCAATGACCTCCTGCGCCGCCTCCTCCAAAGCTACCGCCGCCTCCAGAGAAGCCGCCCCAGTCACCTCCTCCCCATCCGCCCCCGCTGCTCCAGCCACCGCCACTGCCCATGCTCCCTCCCCAGATAATGATCGGTGGAAAGTCGGAGGTGCGTTGATAGACGCGGTACGGATGCCGGTGCCGCTTGCGTCCTCGCGGTGGTCCCTCCATTCCTCGCGACGCCGACATGATAAACAACAGCAGCACCAGCAATACAAATAAAGTAACCCCTATGTCCCACAGACTACGTTCATTGCCTGAGCGTTCAGGCGGCTGGAACTCGCCCTGCGCGGCAGCGATGATGGCATCAACCGCCGCCGAAAGCCCTCCGTAAAAGTCTCCCTGCCGGAAGCGGGGAATGATAATATCCCGCACAATTCTTCCGGCCAGCGCATCCGGAATCGCTCCTTCGAGCCCATATCCCGTCGCGATGAACACTTCGCGTTCTTCACGGGCTACCAGAATAACGACCCCATTGTCATATTCGGCTTGTCCAACTCCCCAGCGACGTCCCAGGGCCACCGCATAGTCGGCGGCCGGAACGCCATTGAGCGTAGGCAGCGTTACAATAACGATTTGCGTTGAGGTTGTATCCGCGTAGGTAGCCAGCTTCCGGCTCAGCATTTGCTCTTCGGCCGGGGTTAGCAGATCGGCCAGATCCGTTACCCACTGGCCGGTGGGTGAAATGACTTCAATTTGCTGGGCAAAGGCTCCCCACCCAAGTAGCAGTCCCAGCAGCCATCCCAGCCACCCGTTTGCTCGCTGCATGCATTCAAAGGTTAAATTCTACCTGGGGTGCCTCCTGGGCGCTTTCGGCTGCTTCAAACGGCTGTTTGGGGATAAACCCCGTCAGGCGGGCCACCAGCACGGTCGGAAAACGCCGCACCAGCGTATTGTAACGACGCACTGCTTCGTTGTAGTCGCGCCGCGCCACGGCGATACGATTTTCTGTGCCTTCAAGCTGCACGAGCAGGTCTCGAAAGGCTTCTGTTGTCTGCAATTGCGGATAGTTTTCCGCAACGGCCAGCAACCGGGCCAGCGCACTTGAAAGCTGCGCCTGCGCCTCCTGAAACTGCCGCACCTTTTCCGGATCACTCAGATCTTCAATGCTCAGCGTAATGGCCGTAGCGCGAGCGCGCGCACTGGTAACAGCTTCCAGCGTCTCCCGCTCAAAGGTGGCCGAGGCCTGCACCGTACGTACCAGATTGGGAATTAGATCGGCTCGGCGCTGATATTGCGCCTGCAGGTCGGCCCACGCCCGAGCTACCATTTCATCTGCTTCGACCATGCGGTTATACGTGCTGCAACCGGCGCACCCTGCCATGCCGAGCAGCAGCACGATCACAACCAGCGTGAGCAGTCCTTTGCTGCGCATGAAGATCGCTTCAGGGTTGGTCAAACGTTCGGCCGGCCTACGCCCACACGAAAGTTCGGGTTTCAGCCAAACGCAACTGTTCCGCAACAAACCACTGCCTGCACCATTAAGATAAAGCGGCGTGCGTTTTGCTGGTGGTTGCTGTATCTTTAAGAGCTACGGATTGTCAAGCTTTTATGCTACGATGAAAAAATCGCTGCGCTACACGCTCCCGGCCGTTTTGCTGTTGGCCCTGGGTATTGTCTTGGGATGGAATCTGCAGCAGGCTGTGTCGACTACCGATACGCTGGCCAGCCTGCGTAAGTTGGAGGAAGCCTTTCTGACCATCACCCAGCGGTATGTCGATCCGGTCAAGCCGGAGCCGTTGGCTGAAGAAGCCATTCGCGCAATGCTGACGGAACTGGATCCGCACTCGGTGTACATCACGGCCGAGGAAATGAAAGAGTTGCGTGAGAGCTATCAGGGCTCCTTTGGCGGGGTGGGCATCTGGTTCGAAGTGGTGGACGACACGGCCCGCGTGGTGGCGACCATCAGCGGCGGTCCCAGTGAAGCAGCTGGGTTAATGCCGGGCGATCGTATTATTGCCATTGAAGATTCCAATGCGGTTGGCCTCTCTTCGCGCGAAATTCAGAAGCGCCTGAAAGGTCCTGAAGGCACGCAGGTCAAGGTAACCATTCGCCGGCTGGGCGTCCGAGAACCCCTTGAATTTGTCATTACACGTGCCCGCATCCCGCTTTACACGGTGGATGCCGCCTATATGCTGGATGAAAAGACCGGCTATATTCGCATCAGCCGTTTTGCTATGACCACCTATGACGAATTCCTGGAACACCTGGAGCAGCTCAAACGCCAGGGCATGCAACGGCTGGTGCTGGACCTGCGCGACAATCCAGGCGGCATCATGGAAACCGCGGTCGAGCTGGTTGATGAGCTACTTCCCGAAGGCTACACTATCGTGTACACGCGCGGACGAATCGCCCAGGCCCAGATCACACGCCGTTCTACTTCAGGCGGTCGCTTTGAATACCAGCCTGTGATCGTTCTGGTCAATCGCAACTCGGCTTCCGCCAGCGAAATTGTAGCAGGGGCCCTCCAGGACAACGACCGGGCCCTGATTGTCGGCCTGCGCACGTTTGGAAAAGGACTGGTGCAAAATCAATTTCCTCTCTCAGACGGCAGCGTCATTCAGCTTACGGTGGCCCGCTACTATACCCCCTCTGGACGACTCATTCAAACACCTTACCACGGCGGAGATCTGGAAGACTACTATCGCCAGAAGTTTGCCAATTACGAAACCACAGTCTTTCACCCTGAAGACTATATCAATGAAATTCCCGACTCGCTCAAATTCAAAACCGTTCACGGACGGACGGTTTTTGGAGGCGGCGGCATTCTCCCCGATGTGATTGTGCCTCCGGATACCAACTCAATCTTACTCGAAGTGTCGCGCCGCCAGCTAGCGTTCAACTTCGTGCGCGACTGGTTCAGCAAACACGAGTTTGAACTGCGACAGCAGTGGACCAACCGGCAGGAAGCCTTTCTGGCGTCGTTTACGGTGGACGATGTCATGTGGCAGGCTTTCCTGGACTATGCGCAGGCGCAGAATCTGTTCGGCTCCGATTCAACGGCCACGCGCCGGTTCACCATAGCGCAGGCTGAAGCGCAGCGGGAGACGCTGAGCACGTTGCTGAAAGCCTACCTGGCCTGGCAACTATTTGGTCGGGAAGCATCTATTCGCCTGTTTAACCAGATCGATCCGGTCCTGCACGCTGCCCTGAAGTACTGGGACCGAGCGGAGGCGCTGGCTGCGTACTTTGCTCCGAAGGCCGACAATCCGCTACGCAAAGGTCGCTAGTCAGCTTGACAGGTTCACGCTGACACGGTGTCCGATCCGGCAGACGGCATGCTTCCAGGCATGCCGTTTGTTGATTCAGTAAAGTGGCCGGTTGGTTCCGACAGGATGTCGGACCAACGAAGTCGGTTGGCGTATTGCGTAACCCCTCAAACCAAACCGGAGGAGGAGCCATGGCCGAGGTGATGCGCTATACGTCGCCGACATCGCTGCTGTCTGAGCTGCAGCGGGAAGTGGACCGGCTGTTTGAGAATTTCTTCGGGAGCTGGCTGCGGCCTGAAGTCGAGTCGGCGGTCTGGACGCCCACGGTGGACCTGTTGGAGACTGACGATGCCTATCTCATCTACATGGACCTGCCCGGCGTAAGCCGGGATCAGGTCACGATCACTTTTGAAAACGGCACGCTGCAGGTAAGTGGCGAGCGGCCGCAGCAGGAACACAAGGACGCCCAGTATCATCGGATGGAGCGGTGGTATGGCCGCTTCTTCCGGTCGTTCAATCTGGGCCAGAACGTGAACCCGGACAAGATCAAGGCCCACTTTGAAAACGGCGTCCTGATCATCGAAGCGCCCAAGACGGAGGAAAGCAAGCCAGTACGTATCAAGATCTCGTAAGCAACCTGTCAGCGACTAAAGAAAACCCCGCCTTGAAAGGGCGGGGTTTTTTATGGTTTAGCGGTGTTGCTCACCCTCCTGCGCCTGCGGTTCTCGAAGCTTGCGATGCCGAATGTCCACCCCCTCAATCAGAAAGACCACGCTTTCCGCAATATTCTTAGCGTGGTCCGAAATACGCTCCAGCGCCTTGCTTGCGGTGATCAGATGAGCTACCGCTTCGAGGTGTTCGGGATGCTGCTGCCCAAAACGCACCAGTTGTTCGAAGTTTTCTCGATGCAATCGGTCGATCTGGAGGTCCTGTGCCAGCACCTGACGCGCCAGCAGGCGGTCGCGTTTCAGGAACGCCTCCTGCACCTGGCGCAGCATAGCCCGGGAGGCATCGGCCATTTCTTCAATGCGCGTCTGGGCCAGCGCTTCAGGGGCCTGTACAACGTGGGGGGTATGCTTGGCTAAGTTTTTACAGTGATCCCCGATGCGCTCCAGGTCGGTGTTGACCTTAACCGCCGTGATGATCATGCGCAGCTCAGCCGCTACGGGATGATGCAACGCCAGGATCCGTTCGCACTGCCGATCGATTTTGAGCTCATAGGCGTCCACTTCGTCATCCCGCGCCCGCACGCGCTCGGCCAATGCCAGATCGCGCCGGAGGAGCGCATCAATAGCGCTTGAGAGCTGTTCGTCGACCAGATCGGCCATTTCGAACAGCATGCGTTGCAGCACGAGCAGTTCGTCGTCTATGTGTCGATGTACCGTCATCTTCGCCGAATACCTAGCCAAACCGTCCTGTAATATAATCTTCCGTACGTTTTTCGCGGGGCCGCGTAAAAAGTTCGTCTGTGCGGTTCATTTCAATTAATTCGCCCATGTAAAAGAAGGCGGTGGTATCACTGATGCGCGAAGCCTGGTGCATATTGTGCGTAACGATGATGATCGTATAAGATTTTTTGAGTTCCAGAATTGTCTCTTCCAGTTTGGCGGTTGCGATCGGGTCAAGGGCGCTGGCAGGTTCATCCATGAGCAGCACTTCAGGCTCAACAGCCAGCGCGCGGGCAATGCAGAGGCGCTGCTGCTGCCCCCCACTCAACCCGTAGGCGTTTTCATGGAGTCGGTCTTTCACCTCATCCCAGAGGGCAGCCATTCGCAAGCATCGTTCAACCAGCTCATCCATGTTACCGCGGTAGCCATTTATGCGAGCGCCCCAGGCGACGTTCTGGTAGATGGACTTGGGAAACGGATTAGGTTTCTGAAAGACCATCCCTACGCGGCGGCGCACCACGACCGGGTCCATCTCCCGGTAGATATCGCGGCCGTCCAGCAACACGGTTCCCTCCATGCGTGTGTTCGGAATCAGCTCATTCATGCGGTTGAGGCAGCGCAGCAGCGTACTTTTACCACAGCCGGAGGGCCCGATAAAAGCCGTTACCTCATTGGGGAGAATCTGGAGGGAAATATCTTTTAGCGCCAGTTTATCCCCATACCAGAAGTACAGATTGCGCACTTCCATCTTGGGTTGCACGTGCTGCGACGCGCTGTCGCGGTGCAGCCCGGCAAATGCAGTCGCAGGCGCTTTTTCAGCAGACGAAACGTGATCGGCCATAGGTTCAGTGCGGACGATGACGTTCGTAGTAGTTGCGCAGCAGGATAGCACTCAGGTTCATCAAAAACAGGAAGACCATGAGCACGATAATCGCAGCGGCAGCCAGTCCCCGGAAGGTTTCTTGCGGGCGGGCCGTCCAGTTGAAGATCTGAATGGGCAAGACGGTAAAAGGATCCAGCACATGGCTCGGAAGAAAGGCCACAAAAGTCAGCGCCCCAATCATAACCAGTGGCGCCGTTTCTCCAACGGCACGGCTCAGTGCCAGGATAATGCCGGTCAGAATGCCCGGTGCGGCAATGGGTAGCAGATGGCTGGAGACCACCTGCCAACGCGTTGCTCCCAGGGCATAGGCACTTTCCCGAATACCCTGGGGTACGGCCCGCAGCGCTTCCTGGGTACTGATAACGATTATCGGAAGGACCAGCAGGCTCATGGTCAACGCCCCGGCGAGCAGGCTGCGCCCCAGCGCAAAAAAGCGTACAAAGAGTCCCAGTCCCAGAATCCCGTAAATCACGGAAGGAATACCGGCCAGGTTGGCAATGTTCAGTTGGATAAGCCGCAACAACCAGCCACGCGGGGCATATTCTTCCAGATAGACGGCCGCTCCTACTCCGATGGGCACCGAAAACAGCGCTGTCAGCAGCATCAGCCAGAACGAGCCGACAATGGCCGACTTGATGCCTGCCGCTTCTGGACGCCGAGATGGATACGAGGTGAGAAATTGCCAGTCCAGCCACGGAGCTCCCTTGCGCACCACATCTACCAGCAGCGCCGTTAGCACCAGCAGCCCAAATAAGGTGGCAAAAAACAGCACGACCGCCAGGAGCTGCCCAAACCGCCGGCGCCGCTCCAGGCGCAGATCGAACCGGGTAGCCACCGCCTGTTGCACTTCGGTCATACGCCTCAGTAGCTCTCTTTAAAACGCAGAATGATACGGTGAGCCAGCAAGTTCATCCCCAGCGTCAGTACAAACAGCACCAGCCCCACGGCAAACAGGCTCTGATAGATGACCGTTCCCTGGGGGGTATCGCCCAGGCTGACTTGGACAATATAGGCCGTCATGGTCTGGATTGACTCCAGCGGGTTAAGCGTCAGACGAGGCGTAGCACCGGCTGCCAGGGTCACAATCATGGTCTCCCCAATCGCTCGGCTCAGCGCCAGAATGAAACTGGCCATAATCCCACTGAGCGCTGCCGGCACCACCACCCGCAACACCACTTCATACTTGGTGGCCCCTAACGCATAGGCTCCTTCTGCCAGCGAACGAGGCACGGCCCGAAGCGCATCTTCGCTCAGAGACGCTACCATCGGAATGATCATGATGCCCACGACAATGCCGGCGCTGAGCGCATTGTACACCTGCATCTGGGGAAGTACCTGTTGCAAAAGGGGCGTAACAAACGTCAGCGCAAAATAGCCATAGACAACGGTTGGCACCCCGGCCAGCAATTCCAGCGATGGTTTTAGCCAGCGACGCACGCGGTCGGGTGCATACTGAGAAATGTAAATGGCCGCAGCTAGTCCAATAGGAATCGCTACCAGCGCCGCAATGACCGTGATCATCAGCGTACCAGCCAGTAGCGGCCAGATGCCAAAGTGCTTCTCCGCAAACTGCGGCGTCCATTTCGTATCTCCAAAAAACTCTGCCAGCGATACCTGCTGGAAAAAGGCGATAGACTCGCCAATTAAGATGGCAGCAATGCCCAGGGTGGTCAACACCGTCACGAAAGCACAGAACCCAAGGAATGCCTGAATCAGCCGTTCCTTGGGTCCGCGTGATAGATTGGCATCCGGCGCCAGGTCTGGGAATCCCTGACGCCGGATCCATTCGTTGGACGTTGAAGCCATGGATACCGATTACTCCGCCGTACTTTCTGTAGACGACCGTTCGAGCCGCAGCAGATCTTCAACCATTACGCCCACCTGCGATCCTTCGCCCCCAAAGATACTGCCCGTTATCCGATTTTGAAAGCGCGCTAACGCCAGCTCATACGCCTCGGCCGACAGCGGCACATAGCCCACCTCTGGCGCCAGCGCTGCCGCCTGCTTTAGATAAAACGTGACAAACGCCTCTACAGCCGGATCATCAGCTCGGTCCGCACGCACGTAGATGAAAATGGGACGCGAAAGCGGCTGGTAGGTACCGTTGTTGACGGTCTCAGGGCTTGGCAGAATGCAGCCCTCCCCATTATCCGGATTGCCGTCGTCGATCGCTACGGCTTTGAGCTTATCCGTGTTCTCTTCATAGTAAGCCAGCGGGATGAATCCCAGCGCATTGGGATCACCGCTGACGCCCTGCACAAGCACATTGTCGTCCTCACTGGCGGTAAAGTCCGAGCGACTGGCATGCTCCTCTCCCACAATAGCCGCCGTAAAGTAGTCGTAGGTGCCACTATCCGTTCCCGCGCCATACAGGCTCAACGGCCGATCCGGAAATGAGGCGCGCACCTGACGCCAGCGGGTAATGGTACTGTTCGGCTCCCAGATGCGGCGCAGCTCTTCCACCGTCAGGCATTCAACCCAGTCATTCTCAGGATGTACAACCACGGCAATTCCGTCATAGGCCACCGGCAACTCGATGTATGCCACGCCATTTTGCCGCGCCAGCGAATCCTCTACAGGACGGATCGGACGCGACGCATCGTTAATGTCCGTTTCTTTCCGCAAGAACTTGGAAAACCCGCCACCGGTCCCACTAATGCCCACGGTCACGCGCACTCCAGGATACTGCTTCATGAACTCTTCCGCTACCGCTTCGGTTAACGGATAGACGGTGCTGGAGCCGTCAATATGCACGGATCCGGTGAGCTGCCCTGACTGCTGCGGTCCGCGGCCACAGCCAACCAGCACGCCCCCGAGCAGCACACTCACAAGCAGGATTCTGCTACCTATCATGTCTTCCGCATGGTTGATGAATCATCGGCTCTGCTTCGGCTGGTAATCTAACAAATCCCATGTCAACGAATGGTAAATCATGCACGTTCAGAGATTATCAAATCGTTAACATCCCCGCCGCAGCATGTGGCAACAATGTCTGGGCCCTTCCTATATTGGAGGCATCTGTTGAATCAGCCTACCATTACCATGCGTCGCGCTTTCTCGGTGCTGCTTAGTGCGCTGCTGCTTGCCAGTTGCACCACTTCGCGTCCGATTGAGCCTGCTTCTTCGGCGCAAGCTCCCACGCTTTTGCGTCCGGAACGTCCATTGCCTGCGCCCCTCACGCTTCCTCCGTCGTTTGCCCTTGCCATTCAACGCGGCACGCGCACGCCTGACGGTCGGCCCGGACCTAACTACTGGCAGCAGCAGGCCCGATACGATCTAACTGCCCGTATCGACACGGCCGCGCGTCGCCTCGACGGCGAAGGGCGGATCCTTTACCTTAATCGCTCGCCCGACACGCTCCACCAGCTTTTCCTGGAACTGCCCCTGAACGTTCACGCCGAGGGTGTGGTGCGCAATGAACCTGCCGAAGTAACAGGCGGCGTAACGCTCCACTACGTGGCCGTCGATGGACAGGAGGCCTTCTGGCCAGCCGACGCGCCCGAAGGCGCCCCCCGCTATGCCGTCAATGGCACCCGGCTGGTCATCTTTCTGCCCCGCGCCCTTGCCCCCGGCGACTCCGTCCAACTGGACTTCCGCTGGTCCTTCACGATCCCCAAACGCGGCGCCGGTGGCCGCATGGGCTATGATGACAATCTATACTTTCTGGCCTACTGGTACCCGCACATGGCGGTTTATGACGACGTCATCGGCTGGTTCACCGACCCCTTTCTGAGCCGCGCTGAGTTCTACTTTGGCTACGGAGACTATCGCATCACCATTGACGCCCCCGCCGGCTGGCTCGTGATGGCTACCGGTACGCTCGAAAATCCCGAAGAGGTGCTGGCCCCCAACGTGCTGGCCCGCATGCATCAGGCCTACCAGAGCGACACCCCCGTGCGCATTGCGGAACCCGACACGGATCCGGTCACACAACCCGGTACGAACGGCCGTTTGCAGTGGCGCTTCCAGGCTACCAATGTACGTGACGTGGCCTTCAGTCTGGTGCGCCAGGCCTTCTGGGAAGGCGCCCGCACGCCGGTGGGTGACCGCGATGGCGACGGTCAGATCGATTATGCGCACATCAACACGTTCTGGCGCCCTACCGCTCCCCGCTGGGCTCACGTTACGCGCTACCAGCAACATGCCATTCGCTACCTTTCGCAACTAACCGGCTTCCCGTACCCCTGGCCCCATATGACGGCCGTTGAAGGCGGCGGCATTATCGGAGGAGGCATGGAATTCCCGATGATGACGCTCATCGGCGACTACAATGCGGCAGGCGACAGCGCCCTCTACTACGTAACAGCGCACGAGCTGGCCCATATGTGGATTCCGATGATCGTCGGCGTTAACGAACGACGTTATAGCTGGATGGACGAAGGCAGCACCACCTTTGCAGAAAACCAGGCACGCACCGACTTTTTCCCGGGCACGCAGCCTCGTCTGATCGAACAGGAAAGCTACCTGATGCTGGCCCGTATGGGCGCAGAAGGCGAAATCATGCGCCGCTCAGATTACCATTATTCCAGTTTTGCGTTTGGCATTGCCTCCTATAGCAAACCCGCCATTCTTCTTGAAGCCCTGCGCGGCCTGCTGGGCGAGGACGTATTCTGGCGTGCCTATCGCACATTTATCCGGGAGTGGGCGTTCAAACATCCTTATCCCTACGACTTGTTTAACACCTTTGAACGCGTCAGCGGCCAGGACCTTGACTGGTTCTGGCACGCCTGGTATGTGGAAACGTGGACGCTCGATCAGGCCATCGCTGCCGTCGAACCCACCGAGGGCGGCGTGCGCATTACCGTAGAAGACCACGGGCTGGCCCCCATGCCGGTCTATCTGACGCTGACGCTGGCCGACGGGTCGCAGGTACAGGATACCATTGGGGTGGACGTATGGTTAGAAGGGCGACGTCGAGTGACCGTGACGGTGCCGACCGGCGCCGCCGTCACTCGGGTCGAAATTGATCCCGAACGCTGGTTTCCTGATATCGACCGGCGCAACAACGTATGGCGCGCACCGGCCAGCACCGGACAGTAGCCTCAGGTAGGCCTTATTCGGCTGCCATCGGCGCCTCACGCACGGGTACCCGAACGCGCAGCCGCCCCTGGCGGGCCAACCGCAAATCAACCAGCACCATCTGGCCCGGCTCAATGGCCTGTTGCAGATCGCGCAACACCAACTGTATGGCCACACGCGAACGCGCAGGGATCACTACAGCCGTAACCTCACGGGCCGTCTGCACCGTATCTCCCACCAGTTCGCGCATGACGACCTCGCGCGCTACAGCCAGCGCCTCGGCGCCCACCAGGGTATCCCCCTCAGCCGTACCATTGGCGATGCGCAGCGAAACGACAGCACTGTCACCAGCGGCCGTGGCATAGACAACCGGTTCCTCCACGGCCAGGCGTCCCTCCGGAAGCGGCGGTTCGGCCGTAGCCGCCGGCTGCTCGCGCTGCTGCTGCCCACACCCCACGAGCAGAAGCAGCCCCAGCAAGACGGTCGCCCAATACCGCATGGTGTCTTCGGGGTTTGGTGATAAGGGGCTTGAATGCAGGAAGGCAGGTTTAAAAAAAACAAAACCCCTCGTTTCATGCAACAGCACGCCGGCTATGGGGCCCCCACAGCTCCCACAGAATGCGAACAATCATGGCATACAGACAGACAAAGGTGGAAATGCCCGCCACCAGCATAATCCAGGCAGCCGGCCATGCCCATTCTTCTGGCAGGAAGCGCACCGCTGCCATCCCACCAAACAGCACCAGCGTGGCCGCAAACGGCTCCAACACCAGCAATGCCTTCCATCGCGCTGAAGTCGACGTGCCCAGAAACAGCCCGCCTACAGCCAGAAAGATGAGCGCAAAGGAAGTAATATGCGCATGCAGAATATTGAGCATTTCATAGGGGCTTTTGGGGTATTTGATCTCTGCTACCTCCTCTAAGGGGACGTCTTCATTACCCCGAAACTGATGCACCACGCCTGTCGGCGTATTGTGCGTTGTATGCTGCACGAACAAAATACCAGTCATGTATCCCACCCCTACCACAATCACAAACCACGTAACCAGCCATCGGGCCGTCCCACGCAGCGAACGCAGTGAAAACGTCATCGCATTAGTTCGGATGGTAGGTCAACGCCGGTGGATGCTTCTGATAGTAAGAGGTCACAAAATACAACACCTTTTTGACCCCTCGGTTAAGTGCATGAACAGAAATGGTGGCGCCACTCACATTGACAATGTCCCGATGGGTCTGAATAGGGTCCCGAATTGTTTTACCGCGGTATTGATAGAGAAAGCGAGGCAGCCGAACCTGCCCTCCATGGGATTCCCGGTAAACCATAACAGCTACTTTTTCGACCGAGAAATCAGGGCGTACGCCTACAATGAAGGTGATAGGGCGATATTTGCCTACTTCTTCAGTGATCACGGCATACCCCAGCAACTTACCGCTCGCATCATAGACGCGCATGACGACCAGCACCGAATCAAGCGGCTCGCTGCGACGCAAGGCGTGCTGCGCCTGCTGCAAGGCTGCCGGTGAAAACCGAAGCGTATCGCGCTGCACGTAACGTCCCTCAGGAAACACTTCGGCCAGCGCTTCCTCCGGCGTCAGAAAAACTTGCTCCTGGGCCCATCCGACGGGTACCCCGATCCCCAGCATCAGCAACACGCCGATACCACGCATCGTTTTGCCTCGCAGCCAGGAGGGGCCGGGCCAGCGCAGGGCGCGAGCCCAGCCCCTCCCCTGCTCAGAATCCAAAGACAACGCCAAAGATAAACGCCTGCGCCACATCCTCATTGCCGTCGGCAATCAGATAGTTGGTCACATCCCCCAGGCTCCGCCCCTTATTCGTCCAGGTCAGCTCATAGGCCAGTTGGAAGCCTACCAGTGGGGTAGGACGGTACGTGAGCCCAAACGTCAGACGGTTCACCCAGCGATCCGACGTCTCGAACGCTTCCAGCAAGCCCGCCTCAAATGCCGCCTCCTTCAGCAAATCACGAAACCAGACCTGTTCCCAGCGCACGCCCGCATACCAGAGCGGCTGGGTTCCCTGCCCAAAGAACGTTGCCCGCAAAAACTCCGGGAAGAAGGCGTAGCGCATCTCAATCCAGTATCCCTGGCGCACGCGGCTTAGCCCCACCAGCTCCACCTTAACTTCGCTTTCAAGGGGCACGCCGGCTGCCGCTAACCCATTCGAGACACCTTCCTGATTATAGACGCGCTGCGCAAAGCCCCGCGCTACCGTTTCCACATCCCCCATGGACGTGTAGACATACTCCCCTTCCAGTGCCAGCGCGCCTCGGCTTAGCAGAAAATCAATCCCTACACTTCCCACGTACGCAGCTGGCAGATACTGCGGCGTATAGCGACCATAGTAGCCCGAAAGCGCCAACTCTACGCCCAGTGAGGGGCTCAACGCCACGCGTCCCGTTACCGTCTTGGCCTGCTTGGTATCGTTGCCAAACGTCCCGGTGAAAGGCTCAAACTTCAACTCAAGCTCCTGGTCCACGTGATTGCTGCCCCCCTCCGGACGGCTAATGGTCTTCTGCTCAACTTCTACGTCAAGCTGCACGCCATTTACGACGTAGAATTCATAGCTCAGCAGTCCTTGCAGCCCAAGCGGTACGTCTCCGGCAATGCCCAGCCCTAACTCATTCCAGGCCGATTTGGAAGGAAGGACCGGAGCCCCCCGATCAACCAGGGACCGTCGCGGAAACATCCACTGGTTATCATCATGGTGAATGTTGAAGCGTCCTACAGGGACAAGCAGTCCTCCAGCTCGCAGCCGAAAGGCCGGATCAATTGCCCACTCCAGCCACGCCTGCTCAATCGCAATCTCTGACTGATCGGTCCCTTCGACCGCCTGTTCCACCGTTACGCCTCCCTCCCCTTCAACCGCTTTCTCCAACTCCAGCTTTCTGAACCGCTCCAGCTCCAGCTCTGAAATAAATCGCAAATTCGAAGTGATCGCGACATCGGTGGTCAACACAAACCGGCGGAACGTAAACGTGTTGTACTGCCGCTCCAGATTGGTAGCCTCAAAGCGGATTGCGCCATATCCCCCCAGGCGCGCTCGCTCTTCGGCTTCCTGAGCCCGTGCTGGCAGGGCCAGAACTGCCATCAGCAACAGCCATCCCGTGTATCGACGCATCATGGGTATTTCTTCGTTTGGTTACAGCATGAAGCGAACGACCAGCGATAGGTCTGCACGCGGAGTCCTTCGGCGCTTCGCCGCGCCACCAACGCACCGGCAGGATCGGGAAGCCAATGTGGATCTGGATCAACAGCCAGCGCTGTAGCTAACGCATCGGCCGCGCCACAGGTAGGAGCCCAGACCGTAACGCTTCCCTCGAGCCGAACCCGCCTCAGATCACGTGGATCTACCAGCGTGGAGCCAGCCGGCTCGTAGTCGCCGCTGGTTGCCAACGCCCCATCCCGCAACGCTACGGTAACCAGCACTTCGTCGGGTCGCAGCGGATGGCGAATGCCAATCTGCCAGGCTGACGTTCCAGGCGGCGCGCCGAACACGCGCAGATCGCCTCCTGCATTGACCAGACCGGCCGTACAACCTGCCTGTTGCAGCACAGCCACCGCCTGGTCCACTGCCCACCCTTTGGCACTGCCTCCAAGGTCAAGCGCCACGGGGGCCCATTTGCGGAACCGCCCCTCCCCTACCACTTCCACCTGACGCGCCGGCTGCGGGAGCGGCGTGCGTCCCTGCTGCCACGCCGCTACCGCCGCCCCAACAGTTGGATCAAAACGCCCCGCCGTAATCTCACGCCAGCGGAGGGCTTCGGCAACGGCCTGCCGCGTCAGCGCAGGCAACACCAGCTCAGCTCCTGAAGGACTCGCGTTCCATCGGCTCAGCATCGACGCGGGTTCCTGCACGCTCATCTGCCGGTGCACCTCAAACAGCAACGCACTGGCCTGCCGGACGGCGTCCCGGGCCGCCGCCCGGTCCGGGTGATAAACTTCAAAGCGCACCAGCGTCCCCATCACAGGGTAGAGACGCACCAGCGGCATGGACTCAGCCGGTCGGGCCAACAACCGAAACGGCGAGCCAGCCAGCCAGCCTCCGATCATCCATCCACCCAGCCGATGCAGGAACGTTCGCCGATTCATGACGCTAAGCGCGATGCACGGGATGCAAACTTAGATCATGTCTAAATTATAAGCAACCCTTTCGGGCTGTGCCGGACACATTTGACGACAACTCCACAAAAAGAACGTGTTGCGCTGGAGCCCCACCGGCCTTCCGCCCGCTGCATTCAGATAAGAACTTCTCCGGTCATCTCGGGCGGTATGTCTTCTCCCAGCAGACGCAAGATCGTGGGGGCTACATCTCCCAGCTTACCGTCCTGGATGGGCCCATGGAAGCCAGGCTTAATGATCAGGTGCGGGACCAGTGCGGTCGTGTGGGCTGTGTGCGGCGAGCCATCAGGATTCTTCATGCGGTCCGCATTGCCATGATCGGCCAGAATCGTCACTGTATAGCCGTGCTGCAGCGCAGCTTCGACCACGACGCGGGTAGCTGCGTCAACTGCCTCGATCGCGCGAACGGCTGCCTCAAACACCCCGGTGTGCCCTACCATGTCGGGGTTGGCAAAGTTCAGTACGATCAGGTTATATATCTTTTTCTCGATCGCTTCGGCGCAGCGTCGGGCTACCTCCGGAGCGCTCATCTCCGGCTTTAAATCGTAGGTAGGCACCTTCGGAGAGGGTACCAGAATCCGGTCTTCACCTTCGAAAGGCTCCTCGCGTCCCCCGCTAAAGAAATACGTCACGTGCGCGTACTTCTCCGTTTCTGCTATGCGCAGTTGCCGCCCTCCCAGAGCCGAGATCACTTCGCCAAGCGTCATGCGCAGGTTAACTTTACCAAAGGCAACCGGCAGATCAAAGGTTTCATCATAGGGCGTAAAGGTAACAAACAGCAGATCCAGCCGGTTACCTCGCGGAAAGGCGTCAAAGTTTGCCTCCGTAAAGGCTCGAGTGAGCTGGCGGGCCCGGTCGGCGCGGAAATTATAGAAAATTACCGCATCACCATCGGCAATGCGGGTAGGATACCCGTCGCCATAGTCAATGCGGCGCGGACGGACAAACTCGTCGGTAATCCCTTCAGCATAGCTGGCCTCCAGGGCCTGGATGGGATCGCCAAAGACTTCTCCTTCGCCATAGACCAGTAGCCGGTAGGCCTTTTCTGTTCGATCCCATCGTTTGTCCCGATCCATGGCATAGTAGCGCCCTACGATCGAGACAATACGTCCAACGCCGATTTCCCGCGCCTTTTCCTGAAACTGTTGCACATAGTGAATCCCAGACTTTGGATCTGTATCCCGACCGTCTGTGAACGCGTGCACGCACACCTGCTCCGGCCGCAGCCCTTCACGCCGGGCTAGCTCCAGCAGGGCGAACAGGTGGTTCAGGCTGGCATGCACGCCTCCGTCCGAGAAACATCCCATCAGGTGTAAGCGACTGTCATTTGCACGGGCGTGCTGCGCAGCCTGCACCAGCACGTTATTTGTAAAAAACGTACCGGCCTCAATTTCTTTGTCGATGCGCGTAATCTCCTGGTAGACAACGCGTCCGGCGCCCAGATTGAGATGTCCCACTTCAGAGTTTCCCATTTGTCCCTCCGGCAGTCCTACTGCCAGTCCGGAGGCTTTCAGGGTCGCATGCGGATAGGTGGCAAACAGGTGATCCAGAAACGGTTTGCGGGCATGATCAATGGCACTCACGGACGGGTCTTCGGCCAGGCCATACCCGTCAAGAATAACAAGCAGATGGCGTTTTCGAGGATCCATGGCCATTATGGGTTAATCGGTTGATCGTCTGCGTTAGCGCACGCGGTAGTCCGGTACACGCCTTGTGGAGCATCCGGTCTTTGCATCAAATACCTGCAGGGAGCCGCAGTTCAGACAGCTCACCTGTTCCACTTCCAAACGGTCGGTTCGGTACACCGGCGTATCGAAATATCGGCGGCATCGTTTGCAGAAGTAGCGTCCCTGTCGGGGATCCAGACCTGTAAGCGGCGCAGGTAATCGTTGCAATCGCCGGTAGTGGTCGCACAGGTCGGTGAGCACGCATTGCGCGCAGCGTGGCTGGCGGGCCGTGCAGGTGTAGCGTCCATGTAGAATAAGCAAATGATGGGCTTCGCCCCACACGTGAGACGGAAGCTGGCGTTTGAGCCGCCGCTCAACCTCACGGGGCGTGCGAGCTCGCCGCACCAATCCGATGCGATGCGCCACCCGATAAACGTGCGTATCGACAGGTAGCGCAGCCACGCCAAAAGCGACCGAAGCCACAACGCGTGCCGTTTTAGGCCCAACGCCTGGAAGCGACTCGAGCGCTTTGAGAGATGAAGGCACAGCTCCCCCGAATTCGTCGCGAATGCGGCGGGCTGCGGCCACCAGATGGCGAGCTTTGCTGTTTGGATATGAAACGGAGCGAATATACGGCAGCACATCCTCTGGCTCGGCAGCGGCCAGCGCCTCCACCGTAGGAAACGCTGCAAACAACGCCGGTGTTACCTGGTTCACCCGCGCATCGGTGCACTGCGCCGAAAGCATCACGGCTACCAGTAATTGGTAGGGATTCTCATGGCGCAGTTCGGTCTGCGGCCGCTTGATAACCTGCCGCAACCGCATCAGTACCTGCCAGGCCCGGGAAGCACGTGCCACCTGTTTTGCGCTTTATCCAGGTAAAGAACCGCGTGGAAAATAGTAACCGGGTTATCAAAATCCTTTGAAAAACTGTTCGAATCAGATGAACCCCTGATCGGCTCAGTCGTTGGAGCCGCCGTACCCGACTCCCGACGTACGCTACCCATGCGCCGGTCGTTGCTGTTGCTGCTGCTGGTCCTGGGTGCAAGGCCAGCCGTTTCCTATCCGTTGTCGCTTTCCGACAGCACCCGCGTGGCCCTGGTCACCATCCTGCCCGGACGAGCCCTCTATGCCGCCTTTGGGCACAGTGCCTTACGCGTGGTTGATCCGGCCCGGGGCATTGATTGGCTCTTCAACTACGGCACTTTCGACTTCAGCGATCCTTTGTTCATTCCGAAATTCATTTATGGTCAGCTTGACTACTTTCTGTCGGTAAGCGACTATGCGCGCTCCGTACGGTTTTACCGTGACGTAGAAGGCCGTCCTATTCTGGAACAGTGGTTGAACCTGACGCCTGCGCAGCGGGATACGCTGGTAGCTTTTCTGATGTGGAACGCCCGTCCGGAAAACCGCACCTATCGCTACCATTTTCTGTTTGACAACTGTTCAACGCGTATCCGGGACGTGCTGGAAGGCACGCTGGGCGCTGCGTTACGCTTTACGTACTCTGCCCCGAGCACGACTTTCCGTCGCTTGCTTGATGCCTATGTGGCAGACCGACCGCTGCTCCAACTTGGCTTTTATCTACTCCTTGGCCAGCCCATCGATCGGCAGCCCACTGCCCGCGAGGCTATGTTTCTTCCGCTGGAACTGCAGCGCGCCTTTGACCAGGCGCAGGTGCATCACGACACCGCCTGGGTTCCACTGGTTGCCCGCACTGACACTGTTTTCTGGCCGGCTGGCCACCGACCGCTCCCCCCTCCTGCCTGGCCCTGGCCTACCCTGATGGGCTGGTTGCTCTTTGCTGCCGGCGCAGTAGTCACCGTAGTTACCTGGAAACGCACCCACCGCCTGGTAACGCGCCTGGACGCGGTGCTTTTTGGCATCGTTGGCCTGATCGGTCTGCTACTGCTACTGCTCTGGGTGGCTACCCTCCACACGGTAATGGACTGGAACTGGAACCTGCTCTGGGCCTGGCCTCCTCATCTGGTGGTGGCAGTTCGCCTCTGGCGCTACCCAATACCTGCCCGATGGGAGCGGTTCTACCTCCTTGGGACCGGCTCGCTTACGTTGCTGCTGGCTCTGGGATGGTTTTACTGGCCGCAGGCGTTGCACCCTGCGCTGCAACCCATCGCCCTGTTGCTGGTCGTGCGCACGGCAGCTCGCCTCTACCGTCCGGGTGCGTAATGTGCTGCGTCGCTTGCCGCTACGCGCCGCCATAAAAAAAAGCCCACCTGAAGAGGCGGGCTTTCTGTGCCGCGTACGGGATTTGAACCCGTGTTACCGGCTTGAAAGACCGGCGTCCTAGACCCCTAGACGAACGCGGCAGGTCAGTGATAAAAGGGTGACCGAGGGGACTTGAACCCCCGACCTCCAGGGCCACAACCTGGCGCTCTAACCAACTGAGCTACGGTCACCACTTTGTGGTGAGATTCTGCAATTTAGCAGAACGGCGTTATTTTCTCAAGGATCCTGCCCTGTTCTGTCATAAACTTTTGGTGGACAGACGGTGAGTCTTCATCGAAGAATCGCCACCTTCCCATAGGCAGCGCCTTCGCCGTTCTGCCCGACTGCGATGATCAGGTAGACACCGGAGGGGACAGGCCGTCCATAGCGGTCCCTTCCGTCCCAGCGCACACGACCGCCCCGCGTGGGAAAACGCGTCACCAGCCGGCCATCTACCGTCACAATTCGCAATTCGGTAGCTTCAACCAGGCCTTCAATGAACACAATCGCGTCCTCCTCCGCACCAACGCGCACCGGGTTCGGGTAAACAAATAGCGGCCGCGCCTGTTCCGCCGGTTTGATCGCATCGCCCTGGTAACTGACCAGTCCGGCAGCTGTAGCCAGAAAGACGCGTCCGCTCCGCTCGTCCACCGCAATTGCACGCACTACATCAGATAGCAGAGGACTGTTTTCCTCGTTAAAATGCGCAGCAATGCGAAAGTCAACGCCTGTCTGCTCGATCACATATACGCCATCATCGGTTGCTACCCACAGACGGTTGGCAGGATCAACAGCCAGATCGTTCACCGAAAGCCCGGTAAGCAGGAAGGGGTTTGCCCCGGGTTGCCGTTCGGCTGCCAGTGGCCAGACGGGCACTGTGTTTGGATCGGACGCTGCAAATGGGTTATTGAGTACGTAGGCCAGTCCTTCCGCAGTTCCAATCCAGATGCGCCCGTCTCGATCTTCGGCCAGGGCTTGCACAGCCACGCCTGGCAGTCCCTGGCCCCCACCTCCTCGCTCGCTCAAGTAGCGACAGGCGTCATCGTCGGCCCGCGTGGGATCATCGCCAGGGTCGTAAATGATCAGGCCGGTATTAACGCGCAGGTTGCCGCGACTCACCGCGATAATCCAGAGCTGCCCATAGTCGTCTACCAGCAGGTGTCCCAGAGTTGTGCTGAGCGAATTAATGCAGGAAGGAATGGGCGCGCGCTGCCAGGTGCCGTCTGGCAGGCGCACGTGCAGCGGGTTAGGAGCCGTCAGGTTAGCGACCCATAGCCGCCCTTCCGCATCCGAACCCAACCCTCGTACGATAATGAAATTGCGGGTGCCCGCCGCAGGCTCCAGCGTAGAGTTGGTGGCATCGTAAAACTGCAAGGTGCCGTCTGGCGCGATCTGCACCAGTCCGTTGCCGTCTGAACCTACCCAGACCTGTCCGCCCGGGTCGGCGTGCACGGGACGAAACGCTTTGCGACCACCGAGTCTATCGGGCAGATAGGCCGTCCACTGTCCAGCTGCGTTCATTTTATGAAAACCGGCCTGCGCCCCTGTGGCAGCATCCGTCGCCCATAGATTACCCGAAGGGTCAACGGCCAGATCGGCAAAAACGTTTACGTATGGCCCGTCGGGGCGAATCACCTCCTGAAGCTCCAGGTCTGACGCATCCGCTTCCGGCAGGGCGCTCCGAAGCAATCCGGCTTCCGCATCACCGATCCAGAGCACATCGTCCTGAACCGCCAGGCGTACGGGGCGACGCACTTCCTCGCTGCCCAGGAGTCGAACCGACGCGGCTGCATCGACCAGCAGCACCTGCTGACCGGCCGCGCCCAACAACAGATCGGCTACAGGCTGCAGGTCGGTTACGGCGGCGCCTTCCCAGAGGCGTTCATAACGGCCATCCTGCTTACGCAGGGCGAGTCCCTGCGTAAGCCCAATGTACAGCCGCTGGCCATGCAACGCGATTGAGCGCACTGGCAGCTTGCCGTCCAGTCCCTGTCGTTCCAGCGTCCAAGCTCCGGGATCCTTCAGGTTGGGATGCGCGCGGGGAGCATGGGCCACCCCCTGTGCTGTGGCCAACCAGAGCGTCGGTTTTCCGTCAGGCCCGGGACCAACTGTCAGGTCGTAAACGGCGATGTCAGAAAAAGCGCCAAATTGCGTATAGGTGTCTCGCACGACGCCTTCTACCGGATCAAATACGACCACGCCGAAAGCGGTAGCGATCAGCAACGAGTCGCCGTGCATACGTAGCCGATAGATCTGTCGATCCGGAAAGCGTTCGGCGCGTGCAATGTCAAAGTAGGCGCGGACAGTACCGGTAGCTGGATCGAGGCGGTCGATTACGCCATCGCTATAGCCGATCCAGAGGACTTGCCGCCGGGCATCCCAGGCTAACGCCTGCACGGCGACCTGGTGCAGTCCTTCGACCGCTGTAAAGCGTTGCAGGCTGCCTTCTGCCAGGTGGTAACGAAACACGCCCCCTCCGGTCGCTACCCATATGGCCGAAGCGGCCAGTGCCAGGTCCGTCACCTGCCGCATAGAGGTGTGCGCCTGCCACCGGCCGGTCGGTTGTGCCAGCGCACCATGAACCAGCCCGAGCCAGAGCAACAGCCATCGTCCCTGCATGACCTACTCCAGCTTGCGCATCAGATCGATCATTTCCAGTGCAGTCAGCGCTGCCTCTGCTCCCTTATTACCAGCCTTGGTTCCTGCGCGCTCGATGGCCTGCTCAATGGTATCGGTGGTCAGCACGCCAAAAATGACCGGCACCTCGGTATCCAGCATGGTGCGGGCAAGGCCCTGAGCAACCCCGCCAGCCACGTATTCAAAGTGACTGGTGGCCCCCCGGATCACGGCTCCCAGACAGATGACGGCATCGTAACGCCCCGAGCGAGCCAGTTTGCGCGCCACCAGCGGCATTTCAAACGCTCCGGGACAGCGCACTACCGTAACCTGATCCAGATCAATATCCTGTCGGCGTAACGTGTCCAACGCCCCTTCGAGCAGGCGTTCCGTAACAAATTGATTGAAGCGGCTGACCACGATAGCCAGCCGCGCCTGCGTTACCCGGTAGTGTCCTTCGATGTACGTGGGCATAGCTTTTTTCGAGACGACCCCGAACGAACGCTTCGCATTTGACGCAGCCGTTCTACGCGTGGATAAGGAATCGTGTACGCGCCAAGCAGCGCTTCCTCTTCAGCCCGATGCCCATGATAATCAGAGCCCCCTGTCTCTATCAAGCCAAAATCGCGAGCCACCTGGCGATAGTGCTGCATGAGGTAGTAACTATGCGCTGGATGCACCACCTCAATGCCATCCAGGCCGGCCGCCAGCAGCGCCCGAAAGGTCCGGTCCTGCAGGTGTTCTCCGGGATGGGCCAGCACCGCAATGCCCCCTGCCTCGTGCAACACCGCCACTGCTTCGGCAGCCGTCCAGGCAGGCTTCGGCACGTAGGCAGGGCCATGCGGCAGCAGATACCGCTGAAATGCTTCTGCATAGCTGGCCGCATAGCCAGCAGCTACCAGCGCGCGCGCCACATGGGGACGCCCGGGCACTCCCTCACCAACAACCGCCTGCACCTGTTCCATAGAAAGCGGCACGCCCGACCGGTGCAGCCGCTCGATCATGGTCGCCAGACGCTGTTCCCGAGCCCGTCGATACGCAGCCAGCGCCTCCTGGAGCACCGGATGCGCTGGATCAAAAAAATAGCCCAGCAGATGCACCTCTTCGTCCGCTACCTGTACGCTTAGCTCTACCCCGGGCACAATCTGCATACCCCAACGCGCAGCCGTCTGCTGGGCTTCGGCCAGTCCCTCGATCGTATCGTGATCGGTAATCGCAATGCAGTAGAGACCTGCCCTCTGAGCCCGTCGCACCAGCTCGCTCGGTGTTAGCTGGCCGTCCGAGCAGCTCGTATGCAAGTGCAGATCGGCGCGTCGCAGGTCAAACATACCACATTTCCATCAAGTGCCCCTTTGCAACGTGCAACTTTCCGTTTAGTTTTAGGCACAACCGGTTTTTTCTGGCATCAGCACGTAAGAAAGCCCAATCAACCGGCATGGCCCCATGAAGCAATTATGGAGTCCCTGGCGCTCCCAGCACATTGAACGCATGGTCGAGCGGCCACTCAGCCAACCCGGTGAGCCCTCGCTGTTTGTTCGCCTGGCCGCTGAGAATCGCGACGAAGCGAATCTGATCCTCTGGCGCGGGCAGCATGTTTTTGTTATCATGAATTTATATCCTTACAATAACGGACACCTGATGATTGTCCCCTACCGCCAGGTGGCCGATTACGAAGCGCTCACCCCGGAAGAGCAATGTGAAATGGCGCACACGCTTGCTCGTTGCATTCGGTGGCTCAAATATGCCCTGAAACCTGACGGATTTAATGTAGGCATGAACATCGGTAAGGTGGCGGGTGCCGGGATCCCGGACCACGTGCATCTCCATGTGGTGCCGCGCTGGGAAGGGGATACGAACTTCATGCCTACGCTGGCCGAAACAAAGGTAATCCCTGAAGCGCTCCGCGATACGTACCGCAAGCTGCGCGCCGCCATTGAAGCCCTGGAGTCCGACCACGAATCCCCCGCCACGATCTCCTGATCGCATGTCTCTCCCGCCACAGGTTCCTTCCCCGAATGGCCAGGCCCCCTCGCCCTGGCGGGCTCGCCTGCTGGGCTCGGTAGCCTTAAGCCTCGTAGTCGTTGCCCTGGTCACCTACTTCACCTTTGACTGGCGCGCTTTCGTTGAAGCGCTGCATGAAGTCAATCCCCTGTTGCTAACGCTGGGCATTGGGACGCTGGGCCTACGGGTGCTTTTTGGCGCCTGGCGCCTCCACTATGTCTCCCATCGCCACCTGACGCTCCGGGCAGGCGTCCGCTGCCAGCTCGTGTGGGATTTTTCATCGAACATTACGCCTTCTGCCATCGGAGGCGGACCTTTTGCTGCCCTGTTCATTGCCCGCGACCAGCGCCTGCCTATCGGGGAAGCCACCGCCATCCTATTATTTGCCATTCTACTGGACCAGCTCTTCTTTGCCTTTACCATCATCTTGATTTTAGTAGCCCTTCCTTTCCTGCCGGTTCTACCGTCTGCCCTGGGTACAGTAGGCGGGGGAACTTTTTTGCTTTACCTGGGGCTTGCGCTGGGATGGGTCGCGTTTTTTGCCTACACAACCTTCTTTCGCCCGGAACTGCTGGAGCGGCTCGCCCGACGCATTTTGCGCTTTCGACGCCTGCGCCGGTTTCGAGAGCGCGTCATTCAGGAATTGCTCAGTTTGCAAGCGCGCACCCGGCTTATCCGCTCCCAACCCCTGGGTTTCTTCCTGAAGGGCTTCTTACTTACGGCGGCTGCCTGGATCAGTCGTCATCTCCTGCTTGTTTTTCTGGTATGGAGCGTCTATCCCGAAGCCGAGGCCATCCTGGTTTTCCTGCGCACCCTGGCCATGACGTTAGGATCAGTGGTGCTGCCTACGCCGGGTGGATCCGGGGGCGTAGAAGGGCTGTACGTGTTGTTTATCGGGCCGCTGATGCCGCGCCATTTTGTGGCGCCCACGTTGTTGCTCTGGCGTTTGCTCAGTTACTATGTGTTCATTGGCATCGGACTGTTCCTGACCGGACACCACATGCAGCGCAGCCTGCGACGGCGCCGCCGGCTGCGCCCGACGCCTGAACCTGCTCAGGAATCATGACGCCCACCGCCTTCGAAGCGCAACGCGCCCGCATTGACGCCTTTGAGCTGCGTCACGTGCACCCTAATCTGCGTCTGGGCACCGCAAGCGACCGCTACGCGGGCTGGATTGGCCAGATCTATCCAGCACATTACCAACGTGCTATCAAAACCAGACCGCGCCGCCTCGAAGGCCGCACGTTCGAGGAGCGCATGCTTCCTGTAAGTTCTGTGCGGGACTACTTTGCGCACTTCGACGTGCTGGAGCTGGACTTTACCTTCTATCGTCCCCTACGCGAAGCAGACGGCCGCCCGACGGCCTCGCTCTTTACTTTGCAGCAATACGCGCTCCATGCCCCCCCAGATGCTCGATTTCTGCTGAAGGCACCGCAGCAGTTTTTTGCAGCTACGCTGCGCCGCTCGCGCAGCGGCACTGTAACCTACGAGCCCAATCCGCACTATCTGGATGCCGAGGCCTGCCGCCAACAGTTTCTGGAACCCGCCCGCGAAGTGCTGGGCGCGCGTCTCTTGGGCGTCATTTTTGAGCAGGAGTACCGGCGCGTAGATGATAGTCCGGATCCGGCAGCCAACGTTGCCGCCCTGGACGCCTTTTTTGACCGGCTGGACAGCGACGTACAGGCGCACCTGGAGTTGCGCTCACCTCATTTGCTCACCCCGGTTTACTTTGACTGGCTGGCGCGCCGCGGTCTGGGGTTTGTCTTCAGCCACTGGACCTGGCTTCCCTCGCTGCGTCGCCAGTGGCGTCTCTGCGGCGAACGCTTCACCGCAGCCGACCGCAATGCTGTCGTTCGCCTCCTTACGCCTTTAGAAATGACTTATGCCGAGGCATACGCGCGGGCCTATCCTTTTGACCGCCCGGTACCTGAACTGGCCGAGACCCGCCAGGCACGTGAGATGGTGCTGGATGTGACAGCTCTTGTCTTTCGAGCTGCTATGGAAGGAGTTATCGTAAACGTCATCGCCAACAACCGAGCCTGGGGCAACGCACCCGATCTGGCACGCACGATCGCACGTCGCGTCCTTGAGGAAGTGCGCCGCCGCAACATGCCCCTCCATTAAGCCCCCGCTTTCACCCCACGGCTAGCTACCAGACCGGCAGCGTTGATAAGCGAAGCGGTTCTATCCTGCACACACTGTTTTGTAAAACGCAAAAGCCCTTCCTCTTCGGTTGCCACAGGTCAAACACATCTCTTTACCAGCGCCGGGCACTTCCTTTGCCTTTTGGTACCAGCCGCATCCGACTCAGCAGCGCCCGCACCTGCCAGGCAGACGTCTGGGCCCCACGCTGGAATACATGGTACGTACGCCACCAGAAGCCCGGCTTCTTCTCTGCCTGTGCCCCTTTGCGCCCGACCATCCCCTATAGCCGTTTTTCTTTTGCCCTTACCCTTGCCTGATCCGGATCGTTTCCACCCGATTTAAACCGGTGCGTTACAAATGTCCCTGAAATAACGCGATGCATGGCCGGCCGCAGCGTTCGTCTATGCCCAGTGTTTCAGCAGCTGCTGGAGATAGGCATGCACAGGTCCGCGACGCAACTGTTCATGCACAAACTGGTTGCGGTAGCTGCGCAGACATCCATAACAACTGGTCAACGCTCCACAGCCACAGGTTCCCCGCACCCGTTCTTTGGCCAATTCCAGACAGCTACGCAACATCGCGGGCTCTTTACCAAGTTGCGCGACCAGTCCGGCCCCACCCGGCACGTCGTCATACAGCAAAATCGGGGGAATCTGCAGCGATTTCTTCTTGTAGGCTACTACGGTATTCAGGTCGGTCGCCGGCACCTCCAATAGTTCTGCAGCGGCTTCCACCAGGGCATACGCCAGGGAGTACGCAAATCCCTGCGCTGCTCCTTCACTATTTCCCCCAATAGCAGCGTCAGGGGGAAAGACGAACTCCAGGCGCAGCACATCCGTGACGAATTCATGCCCTAGCGCCACCCATTTTAACGTCCCCGAGCAGGACGACCCATAAGGAGTCTGGTGGGACGCCTGCCATCCCCGGGTAGCCATGCCACACTGCTCGCAGAGATAAAACCCTCCACGCCGATAACCTTCGCAGAGCACCACCATGCGACCCGGAGTTGCTGGCGTAACCCAGATCAAGGGGTTTTCGGCCTCCGGTAAGGGAATGCGTTCCGGAGAAGTCCCGATGCCTCCTCCAAAGTAGGGACGACTGGAAAAAAGACGCTGGGGTCGTCTCTTCGGCGTTTCTGGTTCGCCACGTCTGGTTACAAAGCCAAAACGGGGAACCACAAAACAGCGAGCGGGCTGCTCACAGCCGCAGGGAAGCACCTGTTCCCCTCCACTGGCCTGGCGTTCCTGGGGCCACAGGACAAACGTGTTGTGCCGGTCGCATCGCTTATACAGATAGACCGGCCAGGCGCGCTCGGGTACCTGCTTCAATCCATAGGACTTCCAGAGGCGCTTGTTGGCGATCACCTCAGCAGTAGGCGCAAACTCAGAGATAGCGATCTGAAGGTCTCGTTGCAGGACCACATCGGCCCGGTCGGTCTGGTGCGTATCTAATTCCACCACATCGACCGGAAACCCATACTTAGGAATAACCGCTTTGCGCGACAAGAAGGAGAGCACGGGTTCGCTGGCAATGGTTTCAGCCCGTTTTTTTGCCCATCTGGCCCTCGCATAGTCTTCTTGCTCTGCGGCCTGACGCTGCAGCGCTCTGGCTGCCTGGTAATCGGCCACTACCTCATCAAGCGCTAGCGCCAGCCGGCCTTCTGGATCCAGCAGTTGCTGCCGCCAACATTTTGGCAGCATCCGGGCGTTCCCGTGCCAGGCTTCCGGAAACATTTGCGCAAAATCTTCCTGAAGTTCGGGTTCCTGATCCTCCAGGAAAATCTGCAGTTGCGCCATCAAGGTAGGCTGCTGCCAGTCCCCCACCAGCGCTTCTACCGACCCAAAGCGTTCCGGACACCGGCGGAAGAAGCGGGCCAGGGCCCACGCCATCAGGTGGCGCAGCAGCAGTTTCTCGTTTGTCAGCGAAAGCACGGGAGGCCGAATATGTCCTTCCAGCATGCGTTCAGGTTGCTGGAAGTGATACAAATCATGTGAGGTGCGCCGGCAATAGGTCAGGGCAAAACCGGGCTCCTGGCGACGCCCCGCCCGACCTACCCGCTGCGCATAGTTAAACGGTTCAGGGGGCACATTGCGTAAAAAGACTACGTCCAGATCGCCCAGATCTACGCCCAGTTCAAAGGTAGTCGAGCAGCTCAGCACATGAATGCGCCCCTTCCGGAAGTCCTGTTGATACGCCCGGGCTTGCTCATAACTCAACTGGGCGGTATGTTCTTCTACCCGTAACAGTCCCACAAAGGGCTCCTGGTAGAGTCTTCGATAATGGTTCTCGGGCAACGCCTGCTGCAACACTGGACGTAGCTGCCCCTGGCATCGGGGTGCTGGACAACATCCCGCAACGACCGGAAAGGGATGGAGCCGCCCGCAGCTTTCACAGTGATATACCTGATCCTCGGGATTTACTAACTGCAGACGCCACCAGCGCGGATTCAACTGCTTGCCTCCCCGGGCTGGTAGCAAAAGCCGATCTTCCTGGGAGCGGGCCTGTCGGTCGGTGTCATCCAGCGCTTGCCAGATTAGCTCTAAGATGTGGCGGGCAGCGCGATCAAGATCGACCTTCGCAACGCCACGTGCCCGGAGAATCCGTCGGAGAAGCTGGACCCGTCGCCCCTTAGGACCTGCCCAGTCTCGCATCTGCAAACGACCGCGCGGGGGACCCAGGCGAACCGACAGCGGACGAGTGCGCAGCCCCAGCGTCTGCCAGTCCAGCGTAATGAGGGAGGCATCGCCCACCAATGTGACAGCGGCTTCTTTCCGCAGCGTATCCAGCAACACCTGCAACAGTTGATAGATTTCTTCTGCGGAAAACTTCCAGGGTCCCTCGAGGAGCTCCTCGGGCAACACCAGCCAGTCAGGAAAACGGAGGTGCCACCGAATCAATCCCACCCCTTCTAATGAAATTCGGTCTCCCTCGGCCAGAAATTCTCGGTAAATCATCCGCCAGCTCTGGCGCTGCCGATCCAGCGCACTGGCCGACTCCGGTAGAATCCGATGGGTTCGTAGCAGGGGCAGCAATGCTGCCGCCAGGTCGCTCAGCGAGAGCCCTTCAGAGGTTGCGGCCAACGCCTGGCGGCGTGCCGCTTCGAGCAGAAGCTGTCGTTCCAGAATATCCTGATAGGTCTTTTCCAAATACCAGGCAAAAAAAGCGGCCTGCTGCCGTCCGTCAGCAAACGCCAGCACCCGCCGACGTGAGACCGGCAGGCACTGATGCAGCGTGGTAGCCATTACTACATGCGGTCCTTCGTCGCCATACGTCACTTCGCCCACTGGGTCACGGCCGCCGGCGGTATAGCCACACACGGAGCACCGGGCCAGTTGATCAGCCCGCGTTGCATCTTCGGGCGCCTCTTCTAAAACAACCCGCAACCAGTGTGTAGCATCATGGGAGCAGGGCGGCTGATGCCGGTCTGACATGCTGATGGCGCCACAGCGCAGACAGAGCAGCCCCGTCTTCTCTGGGCCTTTTTGATTCTCTTCATCGGTTGCTGCCAGGGGACGCAGATACTGCACGCCGAAATCCTCGCGTCCAGGATCGCGCACAGCTTCCTGCCACCGGGATCCGCGGACCTGTCCTACGAGATAGTGCTGCCCACAGGACCGGCACAAAGCCACCTCAAACACACGTTCCGCTTCGGACTCCTGGGCACGTTCCAACGTGACTTCCCAGGATCCCTGTTGCCAGCGCAGAAAAACCCCTTCCAGAGCACGCAGGAAAAGATGATACCGCACGGTGAGGAGAGGCGCTCCGGTTTCTGGATGACGGGCCCGCACTAACAGGCGCAGCAACGTGTGCAACGCTTTTTCCTGCTCTGGAGCGGCCTCCAGCTCCGGGAAAAGGGCGCGGGCGAGCGTTCGAGCTTCCTGGACATGCTGCGCAAGCAGCCGCCGCAGCATAGCTGCTCGGCGATCCTGCTCCAGAATGCCGCCCACCCATTGCGCCCATTTTTCCATTGCAGCCGACCAGGTCGGGCAAGGACGCCCCGCCCGACGTCCCAGGGCATTCAGCCACTCCCGGTCCTCTTCTGACCACTCCGCATTCAACACTCCTTGTAACAGGCGCTCATAGTCAGCGACTTCTAACGCCAATCCGTTCTCAGGCTCTGGAATAGCCTCCCGCACGCTTAGCACCACGCCTGCAGAAGAGAACGGCTCCCCGAAAAGATCCGTCGCAAAACGCGCCACCGCTTCCCGGTCCTTTTCTCCCCGCAGCAGGGTCGCACTCGTAGCCACGCAGCGAAAAGCGCCCCGACGTCCTCCCTGGCGCAGACGATGTTTCAGGCGGCGCAGCAACAGCGCCATCTCGGTCCCCCGCGTTCCCCGATACTGATGCGCTTCGTCCAGCACCAGAAACGTCCACCAGCGCGCCCGCCCTCCATCAAAGAGCGGACTATCGTCTGGCCGCAACAACAAATACTCCAGCATGGAATAATTCGTCAGCAGAATATGCGGGGGCGTTTCACGCATCTCTCGGCGAAAAATCAGCTCACCAGGCAGCCGCTCCCTGAGCTTCCGATGCGCATCCCCTTCATTTTCAGGCGTTTCTCCGATATACTGTCCGAACGTGAAGCGGAAGGGTGATCCAAATGCCTCCAGGCGTTGACAAATCGTACCCAGACGCTCTCGCTGGTCATGGGCCAGCGCATTCATGGGATACAGCACCAGTGCCCGCACCCCTGGCCCTAACTGTCCCTGTTGATACTCTCGGTAAAGGTGAAGCAGAATCGGATAGAGAAAGGCCTCCGTCTTTCCACTGCCCGTACCGGTGGCCACGATCACGTTCTGCCCTTCCCACACCTTTTGGATAGCCTCCTCCTGATGTTGATAAAGCGGGCGATCCCCATAGAGGGCCTGCAAAAAGCCTTCATCGGGCGGCGGATCCAGTAGCGCCGAAAAAAGCTCCCGAGGCGTTCGCCCCCGTCGGAAAGGCGGCGTAGCTTCGACAAACGGACCGCGACTCAATGGCCACCTGTTCAATGCCTGCTCAAAAGAGGCCTGCAGCGCGGCATCCCGAAACGAAAACGTTGTCCATAGGTAGCGCTGATAACGCGCTACGATCTCCTGGGATAAAGCAAACGCGTCCATCATGTTAAATCCATCGACTTATGGCATCCCAGTGACACCTCCTCATGTGCTGTCGAAGCACCCCTTCGTCCCTGCTGATATCCAGAAACGTCCCGCATAGCTTGCAGACATAAAATCGAGGCAAATCCTTGTATTTAGTTATTTTCTCTCTAATCACATCTGGATCACTCACCACTTCGAACCGCTCTTGTTTTCCTTTGTGGTACTGCTCCTGATGCCTGAGCATTTCACTGGTAGGATAATTTCCTCGCACCTCAACATATTCATCACAGTATTTACATTGATATATCTCCCTGGGTAACTCTGACTTTTTCTGGCGGAGCTCATGCCATTCAGCTTTTCGATATAGTTGGGTGCCATGTTCTTCTAAAAGGTGGGCCAGAAGCGCCTGCTCCTGCTCCGTGGTAAATTCGCAGAAGGCACACTGCCGAGAGAGGATCAGACGGGCCACTTCCACAGGCGTCAGCATATCAATCTGCATCAGAAAGGGTATAGTGCCTGTTTGATAGTGTGGTGCTATGTCATAAAATTCTCGCAGTGGTACCTTAACCTCTTTAGCGCCAGCCGGCCGTTGAAAAGGACGAAGATCTTCTGGAAATCCGCAACAAACCTGGCGCACTGTAGCCGGCAACTTCAGATAGAGGATCGTATCCGAAACGGCCGAAAAATCCTGACGCGTTAGCTGCAGAGGCTGTGCCTGCCAGGTCAAATGCTTCGCCCCTTTCTGTTCAGATCCGCGGGCGAGCGCCCACCAGATCCGGGGCAGGTCCACACACAGCTCAACAGCTACGCTGCCTACGCTTGCCTGCCAATAGGTACGGTCCCACTGCGGCTTATCAGCGGGAAGCTGCACGAGAGTCTGGTTTGGCAGCCGCTGGATGAGTTCCTCGGGAAATGCTTGCTGCGGTTCAATTCGACAGGCTGGCTGATGCCGAAAAATCAACCGAACGGTCGAATGCCCCTGCTCTGTAGGAATCAGGACGGCAGTCTCTGGATCTATCTGAATCGCTTCCAGTGCTTCTAGAAAACGAAAGTCCAGACTTTCAATTAACTGCTCGTTGGCATCATAAAACCGCAGGGCATACCATCCCCCTCCGCGTTCGGCCAGTTCCTGCGGCAAGGGCTGCGCCGGTTCGGAGTTGGGAGTAAACTGCATGCGCCATCGCTGCTGCTTGTCTTTTCCCTCTTCTACGATTACAATGGTTCGGATTGTCTGCCATAGCCGCGGCTCGGCCCATATTACGGGAGGGCTGCGGAAGAGGGGCCCTCTTCCCTCCAGGACAGCCGCGTCTGGAAGGCGTTCCCCTCGTAGTTCCAGCACCACACGTTGCCATAGCGTTCGCTCCCGACCATGGATACGAAAGCGGATATGCGCCTCTTCTGGACGCTCAAAGTAAAAGTAGTGGGCTCGATATCCAGAAAATGCGGTAGGCTCTGGAGCCACGGGCGGCGCGTCTGCACATTCCCAGTGCGCGGGCACCATAGCCAGATACCATCCGCGTGAAACGCGAGCTACTCGCCGCCCCCGGCCCGTCTGTCGATCGAGCCGAAACAGCAGCCCCCTATCCTCGGGGAGTCCTTTCCAAATCGGCCGCGCCTGGCTTTGCCCACTCGCATCCACTTGCACGATTTCGACCACCTCTGTCAGCGATGCGAGGCGCCATCCAGTATCCCCATTTCCTTCCAGCCACTGATCCCCTTGCCGCATTTGCACGAAGGCATTATCAGCAAATGGCTGGTCCCAGAAGAGCCAGCATTCCCACACGCCCCCCCGCTGCCAGCACATGAGCTCTATCCGCTC
This sequence comes from Rhodothermus profundi, assembly GCF_900142415.1. Taxonomy (NCBI): domain Bacteria; kingdom Pseudomonadati; phylum Rhodothermota; class Rhodothermia; order Rhodothermales; family Rhodothermaceae; genus Rhodothermus; species Rhodothermus profundi. The sequence continues at coordinate 19,263 of NZ_FRAU01000009.1, read as the reverse complement.
ACCGCGCCGCTCAGAAATTGTCGCCCGAGGCGCCGTCTTAGCCTGGACTTTCTCGGCCAGCGTCTTCCGAGGACGCCCACCCCGTCTTTCTGGTGACCGCCGTTGTCTATGCGACCGACCGGTAGCAGCCCGCCTTTCGGCATTCTCCGCAGAAGCCCCAGACTCCTGCGCCTCCGGCTCAGCTTCGCGCTTCAAGGGAACAGTTAGGGGCGCTGCGTCAACTGCCCCTGCCTCTGTTGCCTCCTGGCGCCTTCTTTCCTCATCCTGCAATGTGGCAGCTTGAAACGCGATCGGATCAGATTCCGAAGATTCAGACTTCTGCGAGGTCGGTTCTGCCTGCTGTCCAGTTGAAACAGGCGCTTCTCGTTTGGACAACCGCTCCTCCAGAGCCTGACAACGCTGCCTCAGATAGGCTATCTGGGCCTCAAGCTCCTTAATTCGGCGCCGCTCCGCTTCCCACTGTCCCATGCGTTGGGCCAGAAACGACCAGAGATGATCCAGTTTTTCTGCCAGCTGTTCCAGCTCAGCCTGCAAAGACGTGCCTTCTCCCTCTATCTCCGACTGCCGGAAGCCCCAGCTCTGCCACCACCTTCGCAATCTTCCAAGCATGACGACGCACCTGCCGGGTATTTTTAGCACGTTTTCGCTGAACCAGAAGGCTCTATCACGACAAGGATGCTTTATACCCGCCAGGTGCGATTGATGCAGAAGAGAAGCTACCGCACTTCTGGCACGAGCTTAGCCGTCAGCGCCTGCTTCAATACAAGGCTACCGTCACCAGCGTGTTGTTGGCGTCAGCTATGTTGGTGAAAATATCTAAAATTACTCTTCTAAAATATAAATCGCGTTCAGGTTACGGGCGAGTTGGCCGTAGTCCAGTCCATAGCCGATAACAAACTTGTTTGGGATCTGGAAGCCTACATAATCCAGAGGCACGTCGACCTGGGTCGCCTCCGCTTTGTGCAGCAGCGTGACCGTGGCCACAGAGGCCGGCTCATAGGCTTGCAGCCGCTCCAGAATGAACTGCATGGAAAGCCCTGTATCGACAATGTCTTCCACCACCAGCACATGCCGTCCCTGAATATCCGCATCAATCTTCTTCAGCTCATACACCTGCCCACTCGACACTTTCGCCGCTCCGTATGACGAAAGCTTTAAAAAGTCCACCTCACAATCAATGGTAAGATAGCGCATCAGATCGGCCAGAAACATAAACGCCCCGTTCAGGACCCCGATCAGGATGGGTTGGCGATCTGCATAATCCCGACTGATCTGGCGTCCCAGTTCGGCCACGCGTTTTTGAATCGTCGCCGCATCCAGAAAAAGTCGGAAGCGTTCTCCCCGGCACTCTACGACTTCCGGTGTCTCGTTAAAGGCAACGGTCGTATTCGCACAGGCCATTTTTAAACGGAGTTAAAGCGGTTTATCATGTGGGCATGTACCGCAGCGCTACTTTCGCCTTCCTGCTGCAAGTGCGCTTTCCAACGACTCGCTGCGGGGATGGTGCCCAATTTAAGCATTGCAGACTTTTTTTGACAGCGGCGCCTCAGGTTGCCAGTGGAGTTTCACTACGCGACGGGTCGTGGAGCGCACGCGAAAAGGCTCAGCCAGTCGGTAGCCGACCAGCCAGATAATTTCATCATCCTGGCACACTACATAGCATTGGTCTCGCTGGCTAACAGGTACTTTCAGATCCGTAAGCAGGTCACTGATTTTTTTGTGGCCGGTCATGCCGAGCGGTTGCATGCGGTCGCCGGGCTCCCAGCGTCGCACCTGCAGCGGCCAGCGGATACGCGCAGCGTCCGCATAAGCAACAAGCGGCGTCCCTTCGTCCAGACGTTCGGGTACGGTATCCAGGAGCGTTGCCGTGAGCGTGCCGCCAGCGAGCACGAGCGGTCGATCTGGTTCGAGAAGCCCTCTGTCAGGATGGCGGGCGGTTTGCCGCAAGCGAAAGTGCAATGCGTTCCGGTCGCGCCAGATGGTTCCTGTCGGTAATTCCAGCCGTTTTCCTGGCTGCGCTTGCATCAGTCGCATCACCTGCACCACCACTTTACGGCGTCGCGGCGCGCCCGGTAGCCATCGTTGCAGGGCCTCCAGGATCAAACGATGCTGCCAGACCACAGGCTGAGCTCGCAGCGCGTCCAGGCCAAGCGTACAGGTAGAGACGTCCGCCACCTCCTGCCACCGCCGGTGCAGGTCCGGAGCAAACGTGGCGTCGTAGTACGCCTGCAACAACGCGGCCGTATGGGCCAGTCGCTCCGCAACGTCGGGTCCTAAACGGCGCGCCAGCAGGGGTAGTAGCTCCTGGCGAATCCAGGCTCGTCGATACTGCAGATTGGCGTTACTCACATCCTCGCGCCAGGGAATGCCTTCAGCCTGTGCCCAGGCTTCCACTTCAGCACGCGGCAGCTCCAGCAGAGGGCGCACCAACCAGACGGCACAGCGCGGGCCCAGTTTACGCTTGGGTCGCATGGCCAGGAGGCCTTCCAATCCGCTGCCACGCATCAGGTTCAACAGCAACGTTTCGGCTTGATCATCGCGATGATGGGCGACCGCTACAGTATCGATGCCTTCCTTCTGGGCAATTCGCTTGAAGAACGCATAGCGTACGCTGCGCGCCACAGCCTGAACAGATCGTCCGTGGGCGTGCGTCTTGAGATCAATGCGCGCTACGCGGAGCGGCAGGCGATGCTGACGGCAGAACTGGCGCACCAGCGCTTCATCTGCCTCGGAATCAGCACCCCGCAGGCGGTAGTTAACGTGAGCAGCCACCGGTTGATAGCCCAGGCGCCGCAGCACTTCAAGCAAAACCATGGAGTCCACCCCGCCGCTTACCCCCACGACCACGCGCTGGCCTGGCTGCAGCAAAGCCCTGGTCTGAATGAAACGGCGCACCCGCTCGGGAAGCAGCATACGCATCCGTTGATTCAAGCGCGTCCAAAGCGCCGATCCAACTCTTCAAGCGTAAGGCGTATCATCGTAGGCCGACCCGTAGGCGAGACGTAGGGCGTTTCACAGAGGAAAAGCTGGTCAATCAGCGTCCGCATCTGCTTTTCCGTCAGGCGCGTGCCGGGACGAATGGCGTTGCGGCGGGCCATACTACGCGCCAGGTTCTCTCGGCTGGAAAGGCGTAGCGGCAAGTTGGCCTTGTATTGCGCCAGCAGGTCTTCCAGCATGGTGCGTTCGTCGCCAGGTCGAATATCGTCTGGCACGCCACGCACCACTACCGTGCGACCGCTGAATAGCTCCAGATCAAAGCCCAGGGCGCGCAGCTCGGGCAACAACTCTTCAATGAGTGCAAAATCGGCCGGTGAAAATTCCAGTGTCTGTGGAAAGAGCAATTGCTGGGATAGCCCAAAGCCACTTTCCAGGTTACGAAGGGCCCGTTCGTACAGAATGCGTTCGTGGGCGGCGTTCTGGTCGATTAGCAGCAGCCCCGAGCGGATCTGGGTCAGGATGTATCGCTCGTGCACCTGCCAGATCAGCGTATCGTGCTCGGGTGCTTCCTCGTCGGTTTCCGGCCGCACGCTTGACGGCAGTACCGTCGGCTGGGGCGCTGGTTCAACCTCCGCCGGTTCGACCGCATAAAGCCGGCGACTTATCTCGCCCGGCGCAATGCGCAGCGGCGTGGCCCCGGGTAGGTCAACGCGCCGATTGGGTCGCTCGGTAGCAGCATCCGTTGTAGCCGGCACCGATGCCGGAGGAGCTGCCGTCAATTGGGGAATGAGGTCGGCCATACTTAGCGCCCGCCGCACAATGGCGCGCAGCACCCCGTAAATGCCCCGCTCATCATCAAACTTGACCTCTGCTTTGGTGGGATGCACATTGACGTCGACATGCCTGGGGTCCAGCTCCAGGAAGAGTACAAAAAACGGATGCGTTCCTTCCGGAATCAACTGCTCATAGCTACTCGTGACGGCATGCTCCAGATAGCGATGACGCACATAGCGACGATTGACAAAGAAGAACTGTTCGCCGCGGCTTTTCCGATGCAGTTCTGGCCGGCCGAGAAAGCCGCGTACCGACAGATAGCTGGTGGTTTCTTCGACGGGAATGGTTTGCAAGGCATATTCTGGCCCAAAGAGCGTGCCGATGCGTCGGCGCAGACGTTCCGCAGGGGACGGATCGGTTTCCGGTACCAGCCGATAAATTTCTACGTCATCATGCATCAGCGTGAACCCCACCTCGGGATGCGAGAGCGCCAGCACCTGGAACGTTTCCACAATGTGTTTGAACTCTGTCGCCGGCGTTTTAAGGAAGTTGCGGCGGGCGGGGACGTTGTAAAACAGGTTGCGCACAGCTACGGAGGTGCCATTGGCTGTTGCGCAGGGTTCGGCTGCTATCAGACGGCCGCCTTCAATCTGGACCCGGTAGCCCGCTTCGTCATGGGCGCGTTTTGTCTTCAGCTCGACCCGAGCGACGGCGGCAATAGAGGCCAACGCTTCTCCCCGGAAGCCCAGCGTGCGAATGCGTTCAAGGTCCTCAATGGTTCGAATCTTACTGGTGGCATGTCGCTGAAAGCACAGCCGGGCGTCAGCCGGACTCATGCCACACCCATCGTCGATCACCTGCACCAACGTTTTGCCCGCATCTTTGAGGATAACAGTGATCTGACGAGCCCCGGCATCCAGCGCATTTTCAACAAGTTCCTTAACCACGGAGGCCGGACGTTGCACCACCTCCCCGGCGGCAATTTTGTTCGCCAGGGATTCTGGCATGATCCGAATCAGGCTGTCGGTGGCTTCCGTTTCCGGCGTCATTGGTTTGCCTGTCTCCAGGTGCAGGTTCAGCCCAGGGCATTATAGACGTAGAGGGCCATCAGCAGCAGAATAATGAAATAAACCAGGCTGAGTGGATTGCGGCGCTTGGACAGCGCCCGCCGTTCGATGCGCAGGCGTCGGCGCAGCCGTTCTTCGCGCTCTGGATTGTAATAGCGCGGCTCATAGGAAAAGCGCCGGGGCGTCACCCTACGTCCAGGAAGGAAGATGCCCATAACCTGCCTGATTGTTACCTCCGGGGTTTATACAGGGCGTCTGGCCAGCCGTTCCACTGCTCAGCCATACACACCGGCCACCCAGCGCAGGTAGCAGTAAGCCAGGGGGGCCACCACCATCAGGGCGTCAAATCGGTCGAGCACGCCACCATGTCCGGGCAGCAAGTTGCCAGAATCTTTGACGCCGGCGGCTCGCTTGAGCAGGCTTTCAGCCAGATCGCCCGGTGGCCCGATGCTCCCGCAGAGCACGCCGAGCACAAGCACATGAGGCCAGGCAAGGAAATGGAGGGCGCTCAGCCGTAGGATGATGGCTGCCCCTAACGCGCCGAGCAGTCCGCCCACAAATCCCTCCCAGGTTTTTGCCGGTGAAATGCGCGGGGCTAGCGGCCTTTTTCCCAGCAGCCGTCCCGTAGCATACGCCAGCGTATCGGCTGCCCAGATCATTACCAGCAGCCCCAGCGTAATCCAGAAAGCCTGCTGGTCTGTAGGCCCCGGGTGCAGACGCAATGCAAGCAGGCTGCTTAGCAGGGCGGCCGGATACAGCGCCCCAAAAGCCGTGGCAGCCAGCCGCACCGGCGCTTCTGAAAGCGGGACCTGGCGGAAAGGCGCCCGCACCAGTAAGCCAACGCCCCAGACAATAGCCAGCGGTAGTGCGGGCGGCCAGACTGGCATAAGTACCAGCAACAGTCCCAGCACCAGTCCTCCGCTCCGGTAGGCCGGCAATCCTGCCAGACGTAGTAGCCGATAGCTTTCCATAATGCCTGCACCGGCCAGCATCAGAACTACCCCGGTGAACACCCAGCCGCCCAGCCACAGTGCCCCTACCAACAACGGAATGCCCAGCAGGGCCGTCCCTATTCGGAGCCACAGATTGGAGGCAGCGCGGCGTGCCCGTTCAATCCGTCGGAGATGCTTCATCATCGGGTAAGTCCAGTCCCAGATGATCCGCTCCTGAGTCGAGACGGGCTTCTGTTTCCGGATCGTGCGCAGGTGGAGCATGAGGATGGGCGGCTTCAGCAGCCCGTCGCAGGGTCTCGTCGTCTACCGTTTCAGCCAGAAGTTGACGGGCTGCTTCCGCATAGGAAGCCGGCACGCGCACGCTGACCTGCGCCAGATTTCCCACGTTTAGATTGAAAACGTGGTCGCGCTGCGTAAAGACAATGGCTGGAATGCCGGCAGCGTCCAGCCGGTCGCGCACCATGTCGGCCTCATAGTCCGTGCTGCTTTGAAAGACCACAATCCATTCTTCGTGTTTAGAAGCATCAGCCATCGCAAGGTCCCTTCAGGTTATGTCATAAAGCGAGCGCGCCGCTCAAGCCGGTAGCATACCCAGCTAAAGCCGATCAGTCCCAGCCCGACCAGATACCAGGGCACGGTCAGGTGCTCCAGATCCTGCCAGGACAGCTTCGGATGATACTCGGCATACGCAGCCAGGAGCACCGAAAATGCATTGTTGGCGAGATGAACGGCCACGGCGCTCCAGAGACTGCCGGTACGCCAGACCAGATAGGCCAGGTATACGCCCAGTACGCATAAGGGTAACACCTGGGTAAGCCGCAGGTGGTACAGGCCAAAGACAATTCCAGAGAATAGCACGCCGCCAAGGGCTCCCAATCCTCGTTCGGCCTGCCGCTGCACATACCCCCGGAACAACACTTCTTCGCAGAATGAAGGCACTACAGCCAGCACAAGCAAGTTGACGACGACCGGAAGTCCTCCCTGCAGCGCTGCTTCGATAAGTTCCATCTGCATCGCGTCCAGCGCCCGCCATGACTCGGGCAGCGGCAGCGCCTCGTTTACGCGTCCCAGCCATTGCACCACCGGCATCAAAAAGGCCAGGCCCAGCAACGCCCATCCCAGATCGCCTGCCTGAATGGGCCGCAACCGCAGGAAACGCTGCGCCTCACGGGTATGCAACAAGGTCAGCAGCCAGGCCGGCAGTGCCAGCCCCAGTACCTGTCCGGCTGTGTTAGCCAGCATGAGCAATCCAGGCTGCCCGCGCATCAACTGCGGCAGATCCATCAGCACAGACAGCTCATATCCAAGGCTCAGCACTCCCAGCACCAGCACCAGCGGGCTGATGACCAGTTGAAACAGCACAAACGCCAGCAACAATCCCAGGATTGCCGTCAGCAAGGGAGGCCACTGGGCCCGCTCTAAGGGACCATTTAGCCAGGCACTGCGATGCGTCATAGATTCTGCCGTTCGGTTCTCTGGCACGAAGATACGGCAGCCAGTCTTGCCAGGAAAGCCAGCGGGGCCGGGAACGCCGTCCCCCCTCCAGGCGTATCCTCGCCGCGTGCGCAGGAAGTGCTCTTCACGATGAATGCATAGACGAAGACCGAAGCGCACGCCTATATTTTGGCCTGATCTCAGGCGCCCGTAGCTCAGTGGATAGAGCACCAGCCTCCGGAGCTGGGTGTCGCAGGTTCGAATCCTGCCGGGCGCACTCCAAAGCCGGCTCTTACGAGCCGGCTTTTTTATTTTATCTTACAGTAACCCACCCACAACAGCATACTTCCATGCGTTTGCTCCATCTTCTGCTGCCGTCGCTGCTGGCCTCAATGCCTCTTTTTGCCCAGGACACGCTCTGGACTCCTTTGTTTAATGGAAAAAATCTTGACGGCTGGCAACACGTCGGTGAAGGTCGTTTCGTCGTCGAAAATGGCCTGCTCAAAACCGAAGGGGGGATGGGGCTGCTCTGGTACACGCGCCAGCCGTTTGGTAACGTTGTCATTCGGGTGGTGTATCGAAATCCTGGTGGTAAAAATTCAGGAGTATTTATCCGGATCCCAGAGCCTCCTACAGAGCCCTGGATGCCCGTCAATCGCGGCTATGAGGTGCAGATTGATGATCACGGAGATGCGTATCACTGCACCGGTGTACTGTATTCCCTTACCAGAGCCCGTGCCCGTCCTGCGCGTCCGGGGCAGTGGAATGTGATGGAAATTACGCTGGATGGCCCCCGCACGATGGTGCACGTCAACGGTGTGCTGGTCACCGACTATACGGAGGGCGATCCAGTACCGCCCAAACAAGCCTGGTATGAACCAGACCGCGGGCCGCGCCCCCTGAAAGGCTATATTGGCCTGCAAAATCACGGTCCAGAGGATGTTGTTTACTTCAAAGAGATCAGTGTGCGTCCGCTGCGGCGACGTTGAAATGCGCCGAGACTGGGCAGATCAATGCGCCAGAAGCGCATGTTTTTCCATGAACATACCTGCACTTTTTTATCAGAAAGGATTTGACTAAGGACTGGATAGTTCAGGAGGCGGGCTCTATGGAACGTCCCAACGAACGAATGGCCCAGGCTTTTCGGCAGCTTTCCAACCAGTTGAATGAACTGTCAAAGCGGCTTCGGGTGGTCTCGGAGCGGATGGGCTGGATTGCCTACCGCCACTTTAACTGCCCGCTGGGCGAAAGCGACATGGCCTGCCGCATCTGGGTCCGGTTCCGGCAGTATACAACCCGCAACTGATCCTCCACTTCATCCCCGCACGGCACGCGATGCCGGGAAGCGCCTTCCTGGGTGGTCAGGAGGCGCTTCTCGTTTCAGCTACGGGCATCACCAACTGGCCTTCCGTAGCGGCTACTACGGTAGCTACGGTCAAATCACCGGTTACATTCGTTACCGTGCGGCACATGTCCAGGACCCGATCTACGCCCAGGATCAGCGCAATCCCTGCACTGGGAACCCCGACCGACTCCAGAATGATCACCAGCATTACAATCCCGGCGCTGGGGACCGCAGCCGTACCGATCGACGCCAACACGGCCGTGAGCAGAATCGTCAATTGCGCGCTCAGGTCCAGCCCCAGGCCCAGCGTCTGGGCAATAAACACAGCGGCTACCGCCTGGTAAAGTGCCGTCCCATCCATGTTAATCGTAGCGCCAAGCGGCAGCACAAACGAGGATACTTCCTCCGAGACCCCCAGATTCTTTTCCGCGCACTCCATGGTTACCGGCAGCGTTGCCCCACTCGAGGAGGTAGAAAACGCTACGAGCTGGGCCGGGACTATACCCGCAAAGAACGTTTTCAACGGCACGCCGGCCAGCACCTTGAGCAGCAACGGGTAGGTCCCGAGCATCTGAATTAGCAATCCCAGCACAACAGCCAGGCTGTAGTAGCCCAGCGCCGCCAGCAGCTCAAAAACCTGTTGCAGGTTGTCGCGCGCAATAGACGTGATGGTGTCAGCCAGCAGTGCAAAAACGCCAATGGGCGCAATGCGCATGATCAACTCTACCAGGCGGATAACCAGGGCATTGATGCCATCGAAAAAGGCAATAACCGGCTGCGCCTTTTCCGTTGGAATCATCAAAAGCCCAATGCCCGCAAACAGCGCAATAAAAACAACCTGCAACATGTTGCGGTTGTTGGAAGCGGCGCTAAAGACGTTTTCCGGCACAATGTCCACCAACACCTGCAACGGCCCTCGCTGGCGGGCCTGCTCGGCCAGCTCCGTCCGCGCCTCCACATCGGCTTCATACGCTTGCTGAAGGCGTGCCCGCATTTCAGGAGGCACGGCATGCCCCGGACGCAGCACGTTGACAATCCCCAGGCCAATCGTAATGGCCACAGCAGTCGTAGCTATATAGATGGCAATGGTCTTGCCCCCGATGCGGGAGAGGCGCTTCAGGTCGAACAGTGACGTTACCCCCACAATCAGCGAGGCCAGCACCAGCGGAACGGCTATTAACTTCAACAGGTTGATAAAAATCGTTCCGAATGGAGCGATCCAGCGCGTTACAAAACCACTCCAGCCCTGCGCCGCCGCGAGCAGACCAAACAACAGGCCCAGCAGCAACCCAATCAGAATCTGCCAGTGCAGCTTACGATACCACGGCATTGTGCACCTGGTACTTTAACTTCCCGGATGATGCCCAAAGAACCAAAATGCCACGTACGATTGCAAGCCCTTCCATCCATTGTTCTGTAAAAAAGCCTGGCCGCCGAAGCCGGCCCACTGCCCCGCAAATTCAGGCTTCAAGCTTCAGATCCCTGCGCAGGGATTTGCTTTTACTAGGTTTCCATATGTACTGATCAACAAAGTAGTGATGCAGCGGAAAACCTATCAAAAAACCTTTCAGCAACGCATCGGTGTTCAGTTCTCCAAAAAGAGGCACTTCGCTGGTAATTACAAACGGGGCGCAGCCCGGATGCACGTCAAGCGTACAACCCAGCAGCCGAAAAATCGCTGCAAAAAAGATGGCGCACCCAAAATAGGTGAGCAGACTGCGCGAAATTTTTGGCGCCAGTCCAAACTGACGCGGATCTACGCCGGGCCGGTGATACCGATTGCGATGGTGAAACCAGACGATTGCATGATACTGGATGTCGTGAAAGATAGTCACAAACGCTCCAAAAGCCAGCAATGGCGCTGTGAGAACGGCCGGGGCATAGCATATGTACACATGGAGAGGTACCACGGCCAGCATAAACAGGATCTTCGGCAAATTAATAGGCTCACCGCGAATTATCCTGACGAGCTGGCGTATCCCAAAGACAACGGCCAGTGTGCCGACAGCGGCTGCGGTAAACGCCACCACCCATTGCTCCCAGGTAACCGCCTGCAGGTAGTTCAGGTCAAACAGCGCCGCCAGCCGGCTACCATGCGGTAGCGGCGGGTAATCCGGAAAGGCTTCGGGCAACCCAAGCCCTCGCCGAGCTTCTGGATGACGCACCACAAAAGCCAGAAACGGTAACAACAGTCCTCCATACAGCAGCGCACTGTCAATGCGATAGTCTATGCGATCCAGGTCATTGTTTTTTCGATGGTAGAGTCGCATGAACCCATAGTGCTGCCGCACCACATGCCAGTAGGCCCACAGGCCAAAAAATACCAGAAAGGCCTTCCAGGGAAGCTGATAGTTCTCTACGCCCAGATGGTACAACCCCCAGGAAACCAGGATCATGAACGGACCAGCGGCAAACCAGAGCAGACTCCAGGTGAGTAGCTTCTTGCGCTGGCGAAATTCCTGCTTGTCCAGATAGGTTCGGCTGATGGTTCCAAAGAAGTGCGGACTGTCAAGAAAAATAACCCATAGAAACCAGATCGTGATCATGTCCCAGCCGAGACCGGCATGCATGAAAAACAGCAAATAGCCGGCCAAGGCTCCTCCAATGAACCAGAGCAGATCTGCCCGCTGATTGATGATCCAGTTGACTGAAACGCGCGGCGCCAGCACATGCGCCGCCGTCATCAGGCGCAGGCGCATCGGATCGTCTTCATCGGGTAAGCCTATGAAAACTATGAGGTAAATAAAAAAGCGCTTGCCCGAAAGGCAAGCGCCTGATTGGTCCACTGCTAGCCCTCTTACTTCTTAAAACTCAGCAGCAGCGAAAAACGCATGGTATTGGCCAGCGGGTGGTTTTCCTTGAGGGCGTATACGTAAGAGAAGTCGACACCCAGGATATTGTAGCGCAGCCCCGCCCCGAACGTCAGAAACTGCCGGTTCCCATTGTAGGGGTTCTCATAGAAGAATCCTCCCCGCAGCGCGAAGAGCTGGTTATACCAGTATTCCAGCCCCATCCCGATCATAAGCTGCTCAAAGATATTCAGCGTGCGGTACTGCGCATCTTCCTCGTTGAGCGCATTGGTGCGCACTTTGATCGGCCGCCAGGCTGTGAAGATTGCCTTGTAAAACGGATCGGCCCGGGATCCTGTTGAGTCGCTGCGCACCCGAATGAGCAGCTTCGTGAAGTCGTTGGCGAACGTGATCCGATTGTAGGGATCCAGGTCAATGGTAAAAGCATAGCCGAAGCGCAGATTGGTCGGAATGGGGTCCTTCTGAGCGCCATCGGAGTACTGGATCTGGGGCCCCATGTTGTTCAGGTTGAAGCCCACCGAGAACTGCCCTTTTGCCTGTCCTCCCAGGCTGAATGGTTCGGTTCGGTACAGCAGACCCAGATCCATGCCGAAGGACTTTCCTGCTTTGGTTTCGCGCCCTTCGACTTCAATACCCGAGGCCAGATTGGAGTAGATGTACCGGATACCTACCCCCAGGGCCAGGCGCTCGTTGATTGGATAGCCGTAGGAGACGCCCACCGCGATGTCATACGAACGGAAGGTACCGAGCGGATTGTTGTTTTCATCCCGCCATTCGTGCTCTCCCATGTTGAGCAGCGTCACATGGGCTCCCATATTTCCCAGCTTGCCCACCGAGAACCGTCCGACTACGTATTCATAGTACAGGCCTGCATTGAATTCCGGCAACCAGTTTGAATGCGTCAGGGACACTTCAACGGCTGCCGGTTGGAAAGCAAGGCCTGCGGGATTCCAGAACAAGGCGTAGGCGTTGTCTGCTACGGCTACTCCGGCATTCCCCATGCCGGCCGCCCGGCTATCCGGTTCTATCTGCAAAAACAGGACAGCCGCTCCTCCTACCTGAGCAAGCGCGGGTTGCCCTTGCCCCAGCCCCAGTGCAAGCCCCAGCAGTGCGCAAAACGTGCGCAGCGTGTGTCGCATCGTACGCATAACGTTCTTCTGTTTTGAGGAATAACCCATTGTTTTCCGGTCAGGTTCTATAGTTTAAACAAAAACAGGACCAGTTCAGCGAATAATCGCCAGACGGTCCATATGTTCGGCCACCTGGCGCGAGCCGTCTGGCCGTTCAATTTCTACGCGCAGGCGATACAGGTAAATACCGGTAGCCAGCGGATCGGCATCTTCATCCCGTCCATCCCAGGGGATGATGACCATGTTGGCAGGCAGCACGCCGGTGGGGAGCGTCTCTATACCATCGAGCGTGCGCACGGGTCGTCCGGCCAGCGTATAGATGCGCACCTGCACGCGGGCCGGCGTACCGGCCGGCTGGTTATGTTCGAACACGAAGCGGGTGGGGCCCGTCGTGGGGTTCGGGTAGTTGAACACGTTTCGAAGTTCGAGCTGCTCATCATCGCTGATGATAAAATCCAGCGACGCAGTGCTCACATTATTCAGCACATCCCAGGCGCGTACGGTAAGCGTATGCGGTCCGGGCTCCAGATCTGTCAGCGTCCACTCCACCCGTCCGCGTTGATAGGAGTTCGGTTCACTTCGAAACGCGCTGCTCAGATTTTGCGCCCGTGCTTCGTCCCCGTCGATGATCAGCAGCAGTTCGTGGCCCAGTCCTGCCCCTACCGTGTTGATACCGGACGCATCGTACAGGTGCACAATCAGGCGAGGATTCGGGGGGACCAGTCCTCCTGAGACAAACGTCGTATCATTCAAGTACAGTCGGATCTCCGGGCCGTCGCGGTCGTCCGGAATAGAGGCGGCTGTGCCACCGACCACAAAGCCTTCCGTAAAGCCTGCCGCGTGGCTTTCGAAGTTGTGGGCATAGGCAGAGATGCGACCGTGCCGGTTGCTATAAAGGATATCTTTGGGAACGACAAAGGTAGCAGTAAAACGCCCACCACGCACGTCAACCTGTCCACGCCAGATGAGGTCTTCGCGTACCAGATAGTATGGCGTGGGCATGTAGCGCCAGTAGGGTAATGGTTTTTGCCGTTCGGCATCAAAGACCGTGAGCGTCACCACTCCGTCGAAGCTTGCGTCCGGCTGCCCGGTGGCCTCCTGCACATAGCCCTGTACCGTCACGCGCTCCAGCGCCCGCATGGGCACAGGTTGCTCAGGATCAGGGGGTTGATTGTTGATACTTTCGACAACCAGGCGGCGGCTCGGGAAGCCTATGCGTAGCGTCGGGTCGCCCAACAGGTTAAACCGCCGGTTGTTGTTCTGCAATCCAGCCCGCGTATTCTTCATGCGGCGCAACGCATCCCCCAGGCGCGGCATTTGCCCATCGGGTTCTGGCTGCAACAGATACCTGTTGAGCATGCGGTTCAGTCCTACGTTCAGCACGCTGGTATCCGGTGAGGTGTAGACCAGACGGACGGCGCTGAAGACCGCTACAGCGCCCCCATTAGGATTGAGCAGCAAAACTTCTCCTCCACTCTGCGTCTCGGTCATGTCCCACCGTCCCCAGGTGCAGGTGGCCGTGATAAAAATGGCCAGGCGATCCCGGTTGGACAGCGCAGCCGCATCCTCTTTCGTAAAGATCTCTTCCTGCGCCAGCACATCACTGCTGCCATGCCCGCTATAGTTAAACACCAGCGTGCCCTCTTCCAGCACCCGCAGAATGTCACGCCGAGCGTCCGGGATGCGCCAGATGCCCATAAACACACGTGGGTACGACACGGCGTAAATCTTTTGCACATCAATGGCCGGGAAGAACTGCTTTACTTCTTCAGCGACTACGTCGATGTTCTGCACGTGCAGATCCAGGTCGTTTTGCTGGGCGGCCACCCCGGTCGGGCCGTCGTCGGCGACAAAGGTGTAGCGCAGCCGCCAGGGCCCGTAGGTTTCTGGACTTTCATACCGAAAGATTTTGGTCAGGATCTGCTGCGCCTCTTCCGGCGTCTGCACGGGCAGGCGACCGATGCCCAGGTCCAGTCGTTCTGTGCTGTAGGCCCCTGCGCCGTAGTCGATCCACAGCCCCTCGTTGTCATCGAGCAGCCCGAAGTAATCATCACTCGTGTAGGAGTTAATCGGGTGATAGGAGTCGACCGTCTCGTAAGGAGGCACCCAGTTTTTGAGCGTCGGCTTTTGCCAGAGCTCGCGGTAGTTGTAGTGTCCGTCGCCAAACAGCAGTGCGTAGCGAAGCAGCGAGGATTCGTCGGGCGCGCGGTCGTAGAGAAACTTCAGATAGTCGCGCACAGCCCGCATGTCGGGCACCCCACCTGAAAATTCGTTGTAGATCTGCTCGACGGTCGCCACGACCACCCGCAATCCCTGCCGGCGCCGGTGCTCAGCCAGCTGTTCGGCGTAAACGCGGAACGTGTCGGCCGTAATGATGGCCAGGTCCGGGTAGAAATCAATGCCGTGCAGGTTCTGGTTGGGCACGCGGCGGGCCCCTGCTGGATCCAGCGGGCGCACGGCCGCCGGTGTGAAGGCCACCAGTTCGCGGGGACGTTCCGGATCGTTGCAGACGACCTGGACGCGGTAACCGCCGGGAGCCGGTCGCACCTCCAACCGCACAATGGTGCCGGGATCGGTCACGTCCCACACCTGGGGCGGTTCGCTAAAGCCTTCCAGCAAGAACGCAAAGGTGCCGGTCTGACCCGGCGGTGTAAAAAAGCGCAGATAGTCTTCGGTAGCGACCAGCCGCATGGGATAGAAGACGCGCAGCCACTCTAGGGCTGCCCGCGGATCGCCGCCGGGATTCGTCAGGGTCATTTCCAGCTCTAGCGGGGCAGCCGTAGCCAGTGCCTGCGTGAACGTCACCTCGGCAGCGCGTGCGACTGGACTTTCTGGATCCGGAAAGGTAACGCCTGCAGAAACGCGCGCAAGTTCCTGTCCACGTGAGATAAAACGAACATACGCTGCAGGATTCGACTGAATGGCGACGCGAGCGCGGTAGGTAACCGTCCCGGCCGTCAGCCCCGGCGGCAACACGCCTTCTAAAATGCGCAATCGGCCAGCCGGACTAATCGGGACGCTCACCCAGGTCAGACCACTTCCCTTGCCCTCTGCGATTCCTTCCTTGCTCCAGAGAAAATCTTCGGGATCAACCACGTAGCGTCCAGTCAACTGCGTAACCGGCCGGGCGTCCGGAGCGTCTGGGAACGGAAGGGTCGCGATCTGACGCCCTGCCTGCGCCCCTATTTTCAGAAAGTAGTAGTTTGCGTTTGAAAAGGGATGGGTGTAGTGCTCCCATTCCCCGTGTTGCGCATTGTAGCGCCATCCTTGCACGCCAGCCGCATAGAAGATCAGCGCATCGCCTTCATCAAAGGAGCCATCGTCGAGTCCGACGCGCCACACCGGATTTTCGATCAGGTCGACCGGCCGGGGCGCGCTGTTCAGGGCTGGCAGCGGCCGTCCGCCGTTGCCATAGAGTTGCAACCGACGCGGATCGATCTCGTCTACTGAGCGCCCGACCAGGGCCAGCAGTTCGGCCAGCGTGGCCCGGTCGATGCGGTAAAGGCCTTCTTCCCGAACCGGGAATTTTACGATTAACCCTTCAGCCAGCACGCTCTGCGTCACCTGCAGGTGGGGGTTGTCGGCGGGTTGCAACCCGGTGCCTAACACCGAAGCCTGTGCTACGGGGTAGCGCAGGCGCACCTGCAGACGGCGATAGCGCCGGAGCACCTGTCGAGCTTCATCATAAACCAGCAGCCGCGCGCTAAGCGTACCGGCCGGCCGGCGTCGTTCCATCCCCACCCCCACCACTTCAACAGGCGGCTGGTTGAGCCAGGCCGCCAGCGAGGCGCCCTGCTCGTCCAAACGCAGCGGCACTTCCTCGTAGTCGGCCGCGATGAGATCAACGCGGGGGGCAGCCAGTATCGGAAGCCAGACCGTTTCGGACGTCTCCCAGGCACCGCCGGTAGCTGCCACGACCGCCTGCCACGAAAGCGTCTGCACGCCGGCCGAGTCAAGCGCAGCAGCCAGCGGCTGCGACCAGTGCGCTACCACTTCCAGCACTTCGCCCTGGGGCGCCCGATCCAGGGAACGGATCTCGACGGGCTGCGCTGCAACCGCCAGCACCAGCCCGCATGCCAGCAGACAGGCCACGCCCCTGCGTATACGCTTGCTCCAGGTCTGCACCCTCGCCTTCATCGTTCTGGCATCCTGTTGGATGCCGCTTCAAGATGACCAACGTGGTAGCCTCTGTTGCGATACGCAGGAGCCGAAAGGTGAATGGGTTACCTTTTGTTGTTGTGTCAAAGTTATCGACCGATCTATTTCAAGGTCAAGTCTGCTGGCGCTTTTTTGCATTTCCTGAAGGTTTCGCATGCTTATGACCCGGCCTGTTCCGTAGTTTATAGCGACCGGATTTCATCCAGCGAAACGAACCGCAGGTATCGTGGCCCAGATTATCGACGGCAGAGCAATTGCCGCCCAGGTGCGCGCCGAAGTAAAGGCAGCGGTTGAGGCATGGGTGCAGGCCGGCCATCGCCCGCCCTATCTGGCCGTCATCCTGGTGGGCGACAATCCGGCCTCGGCCTCTTACGTACGCGGCAAGACCAGAGCGGCGGCTGAAGTAGGCATTGCCAGCGATACGCTCCACTTCGACCCGTCGATCTCTGAAGCAGCCCTCCTGGCCGAAATCGCGCGCCTGAACGCCGACGAGAACGTGGACGGCATTCTGGTGCAGCTTCCCCTGCCCGACCACATTAACCCCAGCCGCGTGCTGAACGCGATCCGTCCCGACAAGGACGTGGATGGCTTTCACCCGGTCAATGCCGGCCGCCTGCTGCTGGGGGAGCCCGGTTTTGTGCCCGCCACACCGGCCGGCATTCTGGAGCTGCTCCGGCGCAGCGGGATCGAAACCACCGGCAAACACGCTGTCGTGGTGGGCCGCTCCAACATTGTAGGGCGTCCGCTGGCCGCCCTGCTCTTGCATCGCGGGATCGATGCCACCGTTACGGTCTGCCACAGCCGCACACGCAACCTGGCCGCGCTCACCCGGGCGGCCGACATTCTGGTCGCCGCCATCGGACGCCCCCGCTATATTACGGCCGACATGGTGCGCGAAGGGGCCGTTGTCATCGACGTGGGCATCAACCGGGTAGACGATCCCGGGCATCCCCGTGGCTACCGCCTGGTGGGCGACGTGGACTTCGAGGCCGTCGCAGACAAAGCGAGCTGGATTACGCCAGTGCCCGGCGGCGTAGGCCCGATGACGATTGCGCTGCTCCTGCGCAACACGTTGCATGCTGCCCAGCGGCGTTACCCGTACCCATAATCCCGCAGGCCGCCGCCCCGACACCGCCCACCCGATCACCGAACAAGGCCAGCCGGTGAGCGCCACCGCCCCCCCTTCGGATCATCGACCGGTGGGATCAGGAGCAACCCCGCCTTCAGAAAGGACAGGCCGTCTCGGCTCTTTCTCCTCTGAGATTATGAGGCGCCATTTTTTCGATCTATCCTGACGGTGACGAATCACCTGCTTCAATATCAGGAAAAAATGGATGATGGCGCTTTGTTTTTTTACATCCTACTTTCCACATATAATAGATCCATACATACGATATGATGAATATACTTGCAATCCCAAAAGCAATAATGATAAAATCTGTTTTATCGTTTATAACAGACAATATGTTGTCCAGATCATTAAATATTAGCCTAAGAAAGGCTATTAATGATAAAACGGTCGCAAAAAAGAAATAAACATGCTTATTCTTTGATTTCTGCTTTCCAAGTAATTCCAGATACGATTTCAAAGCCATCACACCTATAACAACAAAAGTTGAAGTATTGATAGCTGAAAACATAATGTCATAGAATCTAACAGATCTATCATAATAATGAAAAACAAACCTGGTGATGAGAAGAAAAATTACCATTCCCATCCACGTAAAGATAACCCGCAATGCAGGTTTTCTCTTAATCTGGGACATCATGCTATTCATTCGGGCCACATACCTTTCATTCCACATCAATCAATTCGGCACAAACTCTTAAATAATACTCATTATTCTGACAATTTGTATAATTCTGTTGGCACCAACGGGTGAGATCTACTTTGTAATCATTTTTTGTTTCTAATAGCCAGATTATCAGGGATGCAACCACACCGTAAGGTACTCCTACTACACAGCCGGCGACACCCCCGAATAACCCTCCTATCCCACACCCCTCCAATACACCCTTTGCAAATGCCACAAGCACTCCTTCCTCGGTCCGATAATCTCCAATCTGCGGCATGCTGTTGAGCTCACACGTCGCATTCTGCTGCGCCAGCCGAAGCCAACCGCTTCCACCCAGCATACCCCAACACGCCATGCCCCCGCTACAACCCGCCTCGTTCAATAACGCCCGAACCACCGACCCAAACGCCTCTACCCATGCACTGCACCTCAGGCTCTTTTAATGTGCTGATTCCATCCGTTTTTGTATTCGATAAACAAGACAAAATGCCAAGAAAAACATAATAAATATTATGGCAAAAAGTGTAATTGATATAATTGTATAATCTGCAGACAATATATGTGTGATTCGAATAATAAAAAACAAAATACTCCAAAAATAATAAGTGGTTATGGTAGACCAGAATAAAACATCTTTGTTTGAATTTAAAGCTAAATCAATCTTTTTTGTAAGTGCAGCTATAATTAATAATTCAAATGATATAAAGAAAGAAACGATTCTTGCTGTGTATAATGGACGGATTAGAATATGCATAATATCTCTTCTATCCTCATACAATAAACCATTAAGCATTCCATAGATTCCTGCAATGAGAATAAATACCAGAGTAATGCGAAGCACATATCTATTGGAGAAAAC
>NZ_FRAU01000008.1:3012-134720 GCF_900142415.1 Rhodothermus profundi | reverse complement strand
AGTCGAGGATTTTCGTGACGACGCCGGCACCGACCGTCCGCCCCCCCTCGCGAATCGCAAAACGCAACCCCTCCTCCATCGCCACCGGATAAATCAACTTCACCCGAAACCGCGCATTGTCCCCCGGCATCACCATCTCCACCCCCTCCGGCAAACTAATATCCCCCGTCACATCCGTCGTCCGAAAATAAAACTGCGGCCGATACCCGTTGAAAAACGGCGTGTGACGACCCCCCTCCTCCTTCGACAACACGTACACCTCACACTCAAACTCCCGATGCGGCGTCACACTACCCGGCGCACACACCACCATCCCTCGCTCCACATCATCCTTCCCAATACCCCGCAACAACAACCCCACATTGTCACCCGCCTCCCCCTGATCCAACTGCTTCCGAAACATCTCCACCCCCGTCACCACCGACGTCAACTTGTCCTCCCGCAACCCAATAATCTCCACCGAATCCCCCACCTTCACCACACCCCGCTCAATCCGACCCGTCACCACCGTCCCACGACCCGTAATCGAAAACACATCCTCTATCGGCATCAAAAACGGCTTGTCCTTCTCCCGTACCGGCGTCGGAATGTACTCATCCACCGCCTCCATCAACTCCATAATCCGATCCTCCCACTCCGGCTCCCCCTGCAACGCCAACAACGCACTCCCCCGAATCACCGGCACCTCATCCCCAGGAAACTCATACTGACTCAACAACTCCCGTACCTCCATCTCCACCAACTCCAACAACTCCTCATCATCCACCAAATCCACCTTGTTCAAAAACACCACAATGTACGGAACCCCAACCTGACGCGCCAACAAAATGTGCTCCCGCGTCTGAGGCATCGGACCATCCGTCGCCGCCACCACCAAAATCGCCCCGTCCATCTGGGCCGCTCCCGTAATCATGTTCTTCACATAATCCGCATGACCCGGACAATCCACATGCGCATAGTGCCGCTTCTCCGTCGCATACTCCACATGCGCCGTCGCTATCGTAATCCCTCGCTCCCGCTCCTCCGGCGCATTGTCTATCGAATCAAACGTCCGCGGCTGATTCACCGGATCCGACACCCGCTTCGACAACACCTGCGTAATGGCCGCCGTCAACGTCGTCTTCCCATGATCCACATGACCTATCGTCCCTATGTTCACATGCGGCTTCGTCCGCTGAAATACCTCCTTCGCCATGGCTTTCTGTCCTTTTTAGTTTCTGTATGTAAGGAAAAAGCGCTCCCTGTGGGGAGCACAGTCCGATGCCCGCGGGCATCGCCTCTTGAGCCGCCTGTCGGATTTGAACCGACGACCCCTTCCTTACCATGGAAGTGCTCTACCACTGAGCTAAGGCGGCTCTTATGTCTGTGAGCGGGAGACGGGACTCGAACCCGCGACCCTCAGCTTGGAAGGCTGATGCTCTACCACTGAGCTACTCCCGCTCAGATGGTGTGGGCAGGGGAGGATTCGAACCTCCGAAGGCATTGCGCCAGCAGATTTACAGTCTGCCCCGTTTGACCGCTTCGGTACCTGCCCGTTCATCTCTTATTAAATGATCACTCCGCCCTTCTGGTGCCCCGTACTACCGCAAATTTACAATCAAGAGCTGGCGGAGGGACTCGAACCCCCAACCTGCTCATTACAAGTGAGCTGCTCTACCAATTGAGCTACGCCAGCTTATGCGGGGCAGCTTCGAGAATGCAAATTTAGTCCAGGAGTTCCGATGCTGTCAACAGACCCGCCTTTCAAACTTTATGAAACGCGCGCTTTCTGCGCACGCCGCCGCCAGAACCGAATGCCCAGGCCCAGCGCAAGTAGCCCCAGCACGCCCAGCACCACCCAGCCGTACACCTGCAGATACTGGCGCACAACCGGCCAGTTCTCCCCCACCGCATAGCCCAGCGACGCGATCAGGGTTGTCCAGACAAAAGCGCTCAGCGTCGCCAGCAGCGCTGTTTTTCCGGGATGCATATGGGCCATGCCCACGGTCAGGGAAATAACCGAGCGCGCCCCACTCAGGAAACGATTGGCCGCTACAATGCCATAGCCCCAGCGCCGCATCCAGCGTTGCACCTGATAAATGCGGCGTTTGGGTAGCCAGCGCAGTCGGTCCGGATCCAGCACCGCCGCTCCAATCCGGTAGCCTACCGCATACATGGTCATGAAGCCCGCGGCCCCTCCCAGCGTCGAAAGTAGGATGACCAGCCACAACTCCAGGGTACTTCGCCCGGCCAGATAGCCGCAAAAAACCACAAACAAATCTCCTGGAATAGGGGGCACCACATTTTCGCCGTAGGCGATCACCAGCAGCGCCACGTAGACCCACAACGGCGGTACCTGCAACGCCCATTGCGTCAGATCAGCCAGCCAGTCCATGCCTTCCTACCTCCCGGCGGCGGTTGCGCAAAGCAAACAGACCGCAAAGGCCACCGCCCCTTTCCCGGTTCCTACAAAGCCCATTCCTTCACTGGTGGTAGCCTTTACAGAAACAGCTTCCACGGGAAGAGCCAGCACGCGGGCTATGTTTTGCCGCATGGTGGCAAGATACGGTTTAAGGCGCGGTCGCTCAAGCACAACGGTGCTGTCCACATTGACGACTTCGTAGCCTGCTTCCACGACCAGCCGATGCACCTGCTCAAGCAATTCCTGACTGTCTGCATCCTTCCAGCGCGGATCGGTGTCTGGAAAGTGATGGCCAATGTCGCCGAGCGCCGCTGCACCCAGCAGGGCATCGGCAATGGCATGCAGCAGCACGTCGGCGTCCGAATGACCGGCCAGGCCCTGCGCGGAAGGGATGCGCACACCGCCCAGAATGAGCGGACGTTCGGGTACCAGTTGATGCACGTCGTACCCAAAGCCGATCCGAAACGGCCTCATGTGTCTTTTTTCG
The DNA here is from genome assembly GCF_900142415.1 of Rhodothermus profundi. Taxonomy (NCBI): domain Bacteria; kingdom Pseudomonadati; phylum Rhodothermota; class Rhodothermia; order Rhodothermales; family Rhodothermaceae; genus Rhodothermus; species Rhodothermus profundi. The sequence goes on along the minus strand of NZ_FRAU01000008.1, from coordinate 131,832 downwards.
ATTGGTGGCACAGACGGGCTTCCCAGTGCGGCCAGAGCACCTGTGCCAGCTCCCAGTCTTCTGCCGTCGTAATTTTGAAGTTGAAACTGCTCCCGGGCACGCAGGCAACCGGATATCCCAGGCGTTGAACTAATTCAACGTCATCGGTAGCGGCTTCCTCCTGCTGCCGATGGGCAGCTTCCAACCAGTCGCGTCGAAATCCCTGAGGCGTCTGCATTCGGTAGAGCCCTCGCCGGGGCACCGTCTCCCCCAGTAAATGGTCATGCACGCGCCGCACCGTGTCGGTCTCCGGAATAGCGAGCGCGGCTGCCCCGACGCGCCGGGTTGCCTCGATAACGGCCGAGATCTGTTCGGGTAGAATAAACGGCCGCACCGCATCATGCACAAGCACCAGGTCGATCTCCGGCGGAAGCACGGCCAGCGCCGCCTGCACCGACGCCTGGCGCGTGCGTCCTCCCGCCACGACCTGCCAGCGTTTCGGAAGCCCTGCCGCCTGCAGGGAATCGCTGATGCGCGCCACACAATCTGCCGGTACGGCCACCACGAGGCTGTCCACTTCCGGATGAAAGGCAAACGCCCGAAGCGTTTGCTCAAGCAACGGCCGTCCGCCCAGCCGCCGAAACTGTTTGCGCGGGCCTCCCAGCCGCGATCCCTGGCCGGCTGCCGGCACCAATACGGCCACCCGATCTGCCCGTTCCTGCTGCGCCGCCTCGGTCATACCCCCGCCCTGTCTCAAAGAATCAGCATCGCATCTCCAAAAGAGAACAGCCGATACTTTTCCTGGACCGCAATGCGGTAGGCTTCCATCACAAAATCATGCCCGGCAAAGGCCACCACCAGCGCCAGCAGCGTACTCCGCGGCATGTGAAAATTGGTGATGAGCCGCTCAACGATCCGGAAGTCATAAGGCGGATAGATAAACTTGTCGGTCCACCCCGAGCCCGCCTTCAACGTACCGGTAGCGGAAATGCTTGACTCCAGCGCCCGCACCACCGTAGTACCAACGGCGGTGACGGTATGATCGGGAGACAGCAGCGCCCGATTAATGCGCTCGGCCGCCTCTTCTGTAATAATAAAGTACTCTGAATCCATGCGGTGCTTGGTCAGGTCCTCCACCTCAATGGGTCGAAACGTGCCCAGCCCCACATGCAGCGTAATCGGGACAATGTCGACGCCTTTCTGCTTCAGCCGCTCCACCAGAGCCGGCGTAAAGTGCAATCCGGCTGTTGGCGCGGCTACCGATCCCGTTTCCCGGGCAAAGATGGTCTGATACCGCTCGCGATCCTCCGGCTCGTCTTCGCGCTTGATATACGGGGGCAGCGGCATGTGACCGATCTCCTCAATTTTGCGATAAAGCTCTTCATCGTTACCGTCGAACAGAAAGCGTATGGTCCGCCCCCGCGAGGTTGTGTTGTCAATTACCTCCGCCACCAACCCCCCATCAAAGTAGATTTTGTTTCCTACTCGAATCTTTCGGGCCGGATCAACCAGGGCGTCCCAGAGTCGGCTTTCGGCGTTCAGCTCGCGAAGCAGCAACACTTCGATCCGGGCACCGGTTTTCTCCTTTCGGCCATAGAGCCGCGCCGGAAAAACTTTTGTATTATTGACCACCAGAACATCGCCTTCGTTAAAGTAATCCACAATGTCTCGAAAGATGCGATGTTCGATGGTTTTACACTTACGGTTAAGCACCATGAGCCGAGCACTGTCGCGCGGCTCGGCCGGATACTTGGCAATCAGACTTTTAGGATATTCGTAGTGCAAATCGGATAGTCTCATTGATGATCACCACGCTTACATCCACAGAAACCGCTTACAGCAGCGTTGAGCCCATTTCAGGATACGGCTCAGCCTACCGGATCGCGGTCGAAAATATACATTCACCGGATCCCCGCGCCAAACACTGCCAGGCGCATTCTTTCCATTCTGTTAAGGTTCTGTTCCGAATTCACAGACAACCCACGCAAAAGCGTTTAAGCCAATTGTTTTTGAGCATCTTGCTACTTTTAGCTGGATGTGATGGAGGGCTGGCTCCGCCGCCCCCGTCTCCGCTGGCTACCATTGAAGGAACGGTTTACTACACCGGCCGCTGGCCCCCTCCCGACTCGGTACGGGAGCTGCGCTTTGTAGCCATGCGCTTTGTGCCGCAAAGTGCCCTTGACCTATTGCTCCGCTTTAACGAGCTCGTAATCAGCGACACACTGCGCCGCTTTGTTGACACCGACACCTTCCGCGTCGTACTTGATCTGGAAGGCGTGGTGGCCGACACCTTTCTGTATAGTGGCATAGCTTGGAAATTTGGCCCCGGCCTGCTGGACTGGCGGCCGCTTGTAGTTTATGACCGTCCCCTTATTCTTCGCCCCGGAGAACGCCGCCCCCTCGTGCTGGAAGCTGACTTTCAACACCCTGCCAGCTTTCCTGGATCGCCATGAAATACGCGCGTCTGCTCCTGCTACTCGTTGCGCTCCCGCTGCGCGCCCAGCCCGAACGGGCGACGCTGGAAGGCACGGTGCGGGACATCTACGGCACCCCCCTGATCGGCGTAAATGTAATCCTGACCGGCACGCTCTATGGAGACGCCACCGACGCTACCGGCCATTACCTGATCGCAGGGATCCCGGCCGGAACCTACACGGTTCGGGCCTCGGCCGTAGGCTACGTGCCGGCGGAGCAAACCATTACGCTGGCGCCCGGGGAACACCGACGCCTGGATTTCGCCCTTATCCCTACCGTCATTGAAGCCCCTGAAGTGGTCGTGACAGCCGCCCGACGTGCCCAGTTGCTGGATCACGTGCCGGTCAGCCTTTCCGTACTGCCGCTGCGCGACGTAACGGCACGCGGCATTTTTACGCTCGACGATGCCTTACGCTACATCCCCGGCGTGCAAATGAGCGGCAACCAGGTCAACATCCGGGGATCCTCAGGCTTCACCTACAATGCTGGCAGCCGCGTGCTGCTGCTCATCGACGGCTTTCCCATGCTATCGCCTGATGCCGATGGCGTGCCCTTCGAGCTGCTACCCATTGCCCAGATTGACCGGATCGAAGTGCTCAAAGGACCTGGCTCGGCGCTTTACGGCAGCGGAGCGCTCGGTGGCGTCATCCAGGTGCTCACCCGCGATTTCCCTGAGCAACCGGAAACCGAAGTGCGCCTCTCGGGAGGAGCATATGCCCCCGTGCGTTACGCCCAGTGGCGCGCGCGCTGGGCGGGCGCCCGCCGTTGGCGCCCGTTTGGCACCGTTATTTTCACGCACGCCCGGCGCCTGAGCAGCCGCGCAGGTGGGTGGCTCCATCTCACCTATCTGCACAACACCGGCCACCTGAATTTCAGCAAGCGCCTTCTGCTTCAGGGCTACACCAAGCTGCGCTGGCAACCTGCGGCAAACGCGCGGCTCGTAGTGCTTTCCGGACTGACCTGGCGGCGCAATGACTCTTTTCTGTACTGGAATGGCCTGCGCGATCCGCTCAATCCCGGCCGCATTCCCACAACCGGCGCCAAAGATGCTGTAGGTGCCAACGATACGGAATCCCTCCAGTGGACGCTGCTACCGGCTTTTACCCATGCCCCGGGCTCTAACCTGTTCTACACCATCAGTGGCCGGCTCTACGTACTGGCGCTGCGCCCGCTGGACGATGAGGGCCGCCCGAAGCCGCTCTCAAAAGGCACGCTGGGATTCCGCTATGGCGGACAGGTTCAGCTCGACTGGCAACCCGCTGAAACACGCTACCTGACGTTTGGAGCATCGGCCGACGCAGTCGCCACGCGCTCCTCATTCTTTCCTGCCGAAGACGGCCATCCGTTTCGCAGCCAGCCCGAAGTATCTGTGTTCGGCCAATGGGAAGAGGCGCTCACCCCTCGGTGGCGGCTGACCGGCGGACTGCGTTTTGACGCCTACCAGATTCGTGCCAATCGCTGGATTACGCGGCTCAGCCCCCGGGCCAACGTGCTCTTTCAGGTCCGCCCCAACCTGACGCTGCACGCCGCTTTTGGGCTGGGCTTTCGGGTGCCCGGTGTAGCTGAGCGCTACATCGAAAACCAGGAGTTCTTTCCCATTGTGGCCAACCCCGACCTGCGCCCCGAAACAAGTACTGGTTATGAACTCGGGCTGCGCTTTCGCTATCGCGCAGGCGCGCTGGCCAGCGTGAGCAGCACGCTGGCGCTGTTCTGGACCGATTATCGGGATCTGGTCGAACCGCGCTTTCAGGCCCATCGCCTGGCCTTTCAATTTGTCAACCTGACCCGAGCCCGCATCCGCGGCCTGGAAACCACCGTGGACATGCAGCTCCTGGGCTCCTGGCTGAAAGCCCAGCTCGGCTATACCCTGCTGGATGCGGACGATCTAACCGGCCCCCGACCGCTTCCGCTGTCCTTCCGAAGCCGCCATTTGCTCAAAACGAGCCTGACCATAGCGCTGCCGGTCCACCTTCGCATGGGCGCTGATCTGCGCCTGGCCAGCCGCCCGGAACGCATCGACACGGAATTTGCCCGCTTTGTACCAGATGCCGACGTTACCGTACCAATCCGCGTGCTGGATCTGCGATTAAGCTGGCAGCGTGCTGGCCTGATGCTCACCTTGCTGATCAAAAACGCCCTCGACTACTATTACGTAGAACGTCCGGCTCTACTGGCCCCACCCCGCCACCTGCAGCTCCAGCTCCAGTGGCGACGGTAAGCCTGTAACAGCAGATAGCAAGCCCAGTCAGGCCGGCCCTTCCTTCCACGGATGACGGCTTTCACTGCAACTTCATAATTGTCCCTTTGCATCGGATCGGTCCAGCCTGTAATTTATATTCAGTCTAAATTTTATATCAAACAAGCTATGACCTCGCTGCTTCTGCTGGTGCTGCTACCGCAGGTAGCCCTGGATACAAGCCGGGCCATCCCCCTGCCCCCTGTAGTCATTACGGCTACCCGGTCGGCCCGGCCGCTGACCGAGGTACCTGTGCCTACGCAGCTCGTCTCCGCTGAGGCCATCCGCCAGAGCGGCGCCGCGCGCCTGTCGGACCTGCTGGCCCAGCAACCCGGCCTGTTGCTTTTCGAAGACCACGGCACCGGCCTCATGATACAGGGCTTTGAGCCCGACTACACGTTGCTGCTGCTTGACGGCGAGCCCATCATCGGTCGCACAGCGGGCACGCTGGATTTAGATCGCTTTACGGTGCAGGGGCTGGACCGCATTGAAATCGTTCGCGGTCCGTCCTCCTCCCTCTATGGGAGTGAAGCGCTGGCTGGAGTAGTTAACCTGATCCGCCGCCGTCCAGCCGCACCACTGGCCGCTACGCTGCACGCGCGCACAGAAACGCACGGCACGCATCAGATCGGGACCACCACAGAGCTGCGGCGCGGCCGCCTGGGCGCTTTCTTACTGGTGGACCACTACCGCACCGAAGGGTATGATCTGGCACCGGACGTCTTTGGCCCTACTGCCCCGGCCCTGCGCGACTATACCGCCGACGTTTACCTCACCTGGGACCTGCCCCGTCGCTCGCTGCTATCGCTGGCAGCTCGCCACCATCGTCAGCAGCGGCTCAGCGCGTTCGCCCTGGCGGACATCCCCTACGACGAGACGTACCGCCAGGTGGACTGGAGCCTGCATCCGCGCTGGCAACAGCAGCTTACTCGCCGGCTGCGGCTGGACCTCTCGCTCTACCTGACAGGCTATGCGACCCGTACCCGTATGACCCGGCAGGCGGACGGTGCGCTATACTACCAGGATCGCTTTGCGCAGGCCTATCGCAAGCTGGAAGTGCGCCTGCAGCAACTGCTGCCCCATCGCCAGTTGCTGACAATAGGCAGCGGCGCCGTGCAGGAAGCGCTGGAGGGCGATCGCTATGCCGGTCGCGTTACAGCCCGGAGCGGCTTTTTCTTTGCCCAGCACGAATGGGCGCCTCGCTCCTGGCTGGAAGTGGTCTCAGGTTTTCGGTTCGACACCCACAGTGACTATGCCAGCCGCTTCAGTCCTCGGCTGGCCCTGCTGGTTCGGCCTTCCGAGCACTACCGACTCCGCGTATCGGTGGGCAGCGGCTTCAAGGCTCCAGCCTTCCGCCAGCGCTACCTGGTCTTCACCAATACAGCGGCTGGCTACAGCGTGTTTGGTACCGCGCGTTTTCGGGAAGAGCTGGAGCGATTGCAGGCGGCCGGACAGATCGCCCGGCTCCTCATCGATCCAGACCGTGTCGCCCCGTTACGTGCAGAAAGCTCTGTTGCCTTCAACCTGGGCGGCGACGTGCAGCTCTTTAAGCGCCTGGAGGTTTCCCTTAACCTGTTCCATAACGAAGTCCGGGACCTGATTGACGTGCAGCCGGTTGCTCAAAAGACCAATCAGGCGTTTGTCTACTCCTACTTCAACCTGGAGCGCATCTACACCCGCGGGCTGGAAGCTACGCTGACGGTTCGGCCCCGGTCAGCCGTGACATTCGGCCTGAGCTACCAGTATCTGGAGACGGCCGACCGAGATGTGCTTGCGGCCATTGACGCGGGGCGGCTCTTTGGCCGCACGGCATCAGGCCGCGATTATCGTCTGCAGCGCCAGGACTACGGCGGCCTCTTTGGACGTTCCCGACACAGCGGCACGGTTCATCTGCGCTGGCGGTTAGCGCCGCTGAAAGGGACCGTAGCGCTCTGGGGCATCTGGCGCAGCCGGTACGGCTATCGGGATGTGGATGGCAATGGGGTGGTGAACCGCCCTGACGAGTATGCACCAGGCTACAGCCTCTGGCACCTGACAATTACGCGCAATCTAGGCCGCTTCCTGGAGCTCCAAGGCGGTGCTTTTAACCTGCTGAATCTGCGACGTCCGGCGCTGATGCCTTTCCAACCTGGTCGGCGCTGGTTTGTGACGCTTACCGTTCATGTGCAACCCTAAACCCGATGTGAACCATGCGGACACATGCCCTTTTGCTCCTTATCCCGGGTCTGGTGGTAGCCGCCTGTGATGCCAGCAATCCATTAGATGAAACCACGCCGGTCGAGGCAGTCGTGGTCAAAGATCTGCCGGCCGACCCCACCACGCGCGATCCTCAGACAGGGCGGCCGGTCGGTACCGGTCGATACACCTTTTTCAGCCTGCGCACCGGCGAAATTGTGCTGCGCTACGATAATCCAGACCGTAGCGATTCGGCTTCGACTGCCTGGGACCTGGCCTTTCAGGGCACCCATATTCTGATCAATGGCGGCACGAGTGGTCCGGGTCAGGGGGGTGCGGTTGTGCTGGAGGTGCCTTTTGAAGAGGTAGCCGAAGCTCCCGCCGACGATCAGTTTCGGGTAGACGGAGAGGACCCCTGTCCCAACGGCGTTCAACGCGCCATCTGCCCGGGCTCCGGAAACGGCTGGTACAACTACGATCCAGCCACGCATACGGTCACTCCGATACCTGGCCGCACGATTGTCGTGCGCACGGCTGATGGGCGTTATGCCAAAGTGCGCATCCTGAGCTATTACAAAGGGGCTCCTGATCCCGGTGCCATCGACCGCCAGGCTAATCCGCCCCGTTACTACACCTTCGAGTACGTCTTTCAACCGGACGGCTCTCGCCGGCTGCAGTGAGCTTGAACAAGACGGAGAAAACCATGCTGACGCTTTTTCTACTCTGGATGAACCTGCTCATAGCGCCCGACAGCACCCAACCGGGCCTGCTGGTGATGGCCCATGGAGGGTCTTCCTCCTGGAATCAGGCCGTACTGGAGGCAGTGGCGCCCCTGCGAGCAGGACGTCCGACAGCTGTTGCCTTCGGAATGGCCGATCCCAACACGCTTCGCCAGGCGCTGGACTCCTTGCGAGCGCAGGGAGCGCGCCGCGTCGTGGTTGTCCGGCTTTTCATGGACAGTGCTTCGTTTCGGCATCAGACGGAATATCTGCTCGGGTTGCGCTCTGACCCACCCGCTCGCTTCTTGCATCACGGCCCCCGTAGCGAACCTGGCCCCCCACCGCCGCTTCGTCATGATCTTTCGCTCGTGCTCAGCCGGACCGGCCTGATGGAGGCTCCTGAAATCGGTCCGATTCTGGCCGATCGCGCCCTTGCGCTCAGCCAGCATCCGGCCCGGGAGTCTGTGCTCCTCCTGGCGCACGGTACCGAGGATGAAGTGCGTAATGCCCGCTGGATTGTGGCAATGGAGCGGCATGCCCGGCTTATTCGGGCGCTGGGTTTTTATGCCGTGCGCGTTGAGACGCTGCGCGAAGACTGGCCGGCACTGCGGGCCGAGGCTGAACGTCGGATTCGCGCCTTCATTGAGGCCGAAACGCAAGCAGGCCGCACGGTTCTGGTCATTCCGTTTCGCGTGTACGGCTTTGGTCCCTATCAGGAGGTGCTGGAGGGTCTGACGTATCGGGCGGACGGAACCGGACTGCTTCCCCATCCGGCTATTACGGCCTGGATTGAACGCCAGTGGTACCGGTTGAGCCGGCAGGCCGGCTGGCTATCGTCTGAGGAAGCGTTGTCGCATCCCTTGCACTGAAAGCACTCAAGCCATGCAAGCTCCCTCTGGCAGCCGCCCCTATCTGTTTCAAACGCCGCATGGCTACGTGCTACGCTGCGCCTGCTGCGGACGCTTTGAGGTCGCCTTCGGGCGGCTCGTGCTTCAGCTTTCGCCTGAACGTTTTCAGGCACTCTGTGAGCGGGTGCGTTCGGTGCCCCTTGAGGCCTGGGAAGCGGGCAGCCTGTGCGCCCTGTCGCTGACGGGACGGCTGGAGACCGTCGACGTGCGCTATGCCTGCACGCACGCCGAACTGCGGGCTCTGCGCGAGCTGCTGGAGGGCGCGCAGGCCAAAATGGAGCGGGAACACCTGCTACAGCAGGCGTTGCGCGCACGCAATTAGGCCAGCGCAGCTTCCAACGTCTGCAATTCCCAGGGCTGCACGTTGCAGGCGTGTGCAGGCAGGCGCTCCGGATGCAGGCATACCGCCACGAGCTCAATGGAACGATACAGACGAGGGCCGGGCCGATTGAAGTAGGCATGTCCATCCAGTACATATACCCGTCCCTCCTGCACAGCCCGTAGCGTTTGCCAGACGGGATGTTGCATCAGACCAGGCAGCTCTCGAGACGTCTGCGCCACGGTAAATCCACAGGGCATGATTAGCAGCACGTCCGGATCGGCTGCCTGAAGCTCGTCCCAGGAGATTGTTCGCGAGGGTTGCCCGGACTCGACCAGCACGGCCTGTCCCCCGGCCATTTCCACAACATCGGGCATCCAGTGCCCGGCCACAATGAGTGGCTCAAGCCATTCCAGGCAGACAACCCGCGGAAATAAAGCGGGGTTGCTACGCCGGTGCAGCCCCAGCGCATCCCGCAAGCGGCGCAGTCGCTGCTCTGCCGCTGCCAGATACGCCATAGCTGCACGAACACGGCCGATAGCTCGGCCAATTTTCAGCGCGGCATCCAATACCTGTTTGAGCGTCTGCGGTGCTATGGCAAGCACGCGCGGCGGGACCGGCCAGTGGGCTATGCCGGCTTCTAGCTCGGACACCGACACGGCACACACGGGACACTGGGCCTGCGTAAGGATCAGATCAGGTTGCAGCGCCTGCAGTTGCTCCCAGTCGATCTCGTACAGGCTCAGCCCCTGTTCCCATACCGCCCGAACCTGCCGGTCAATTTCGGCTGACGTGCCCTGAGCAGCAACGCGCGGCCGGGTCAGCACCGGACGATCCAGCACTTCCGGCGGGAAGTCACAGGCATGAGAACGACCAATCAGTACCTCTTGAGCGCCGAATGCCCATACCCATTCGGTAGCGGCCGGTAACAGAGAGACAACGCGCATGGGGATATTTGTTTAACGGAATGTTTTTCACACTTTTCCTTACCGGAAGCGCTTGCCAAAGCGACAACTTTGTTGTACGTTCTAACTACGTAAAGCTACTCATGGTTTGGCAGGAGGAACGCGCGTATGCCAGCAAAATCTCTTAAGCCCTCTTCGGCCTCTTTAGCTCGGAAGCGCTTTCAGCGAGAGGAGGCGCTTGATCCTCATCTTCCGATGCTGTTGATCAACGCCAACGGCGACATTCAGCACATAACCCCGGCAGCCCGTACATTGCTTGAATATCCCGGAAAGCAACCGCTTGACCCTTGCTTTTTTACGCACGTCCACAGCCGCAATCTGCAGCAAATCTGGCATGATCTGGCGGCAATGGCCCGGGCGCGAAAGCAGCAAGCGTCCTGGCTGCTTCGGCTTCGCACCGGACGCGGCCACTGGCGCTGGTTTCAGGTGCGCGCCCGCAATCTCATTCGGGACCGGGGCGGTATTCTGCTGTTGTTGCAACCATTGCAACTGGCCTAGCGCATTTACGCTCCCCAGCAAGGGCTGCTGATCCTCCCGGCATTATGGGGAGGCGACTACCGCTTCTCTTTCGGCTTACCCCGATGTTTAACCGGCAGGCCGATTATCGAATCGGGGGGCGACGTCGGTGAAAGTCGGTTGCCTGCTGGTAGGCATGCGCCAGCATGAGCACTTCGGCATCCCGGTAGAGTCCTCCGATAAACGTGATGCTGCCAGGCTGCCGGCGTGGGGACAGCGGTTTATCCTTCAGAGGATGGAACGCATTCGGCACGCACACGCAGGGATGTCCTGTCAGGTTTGTAATGCGTAACGTGCCTCCCTGAAAAGCCGGCGCGACAAAGACATCGACTTCGCGAAAGACCTCCGCCATCCGTTGCATGAGCAGGGTGCGGATACGATTAGCCTGCAAAAACTCAACCGCCGGCACAAAACGGGCTACGCGGAACACATGCGGCCAGGTGTTGCGCCCCTGCCGGACCATCTGGTCTACTCCTCCCGTGCGGGTCAGCTCGTCAAAAGCAGCGGCTGCCTCGACCTCCAGCGTAAGCAGCATGGCCGAAACGGGCAGGTCATCGGGCAGACGAATGGGCTTCAGCGTAATGCCCAGGTCGCGGAGCACCTGAAGCGTCTGCAAATCGGCCTCGCGGTTTTCATAGTCCTCTTCGAAGGCGTCGGCCAGATAGCCTACGCGGAGCTGCCGCACGTCAAAGGCGGGATCAAAGGGGAACGGCATATCGCGGGTGCTTGGATCACGCGCATCGCGTCCTCGGATGGCTTCGAACACCAGCGCACAATCCTCGGCCGAACGGGCCATAGGCCCCAGTTTGTCCATGGTCCAGCTCAGCGCCATGGCGCCATACCGGCTTACGGCACCAAACGTTGGGCGGTGGCCGGTTACGCCATTGCGCGTTGACGGTGAAACAATGGACCCGAGCGTTTCTGAACCAATAGCAAACGGCACCAGACCAGCGGCAACGGCCGCTCCCGACCCGGCCGAAGAGCCACTGGATCCCTGATCAATGTTCCAGGGGTTTTTGGTCTGCCCACCGAACCACACATCGCCCCAGGCCAGCGCGCCCAGCGTCAGCTTGGCCACCAGAACAGCCCCGGCAGCTTCCAGTCTCTCAATTACAGCAGCCTTTACGTCCAGCACCTGATTTTCGTAGGGCTTAGCGCCCCAGGTCGTGCGGTAGCCAGGCACAGCCAGCAGGTCTTTGGCCCCATAGGGTACGCCGTGCAGGGGGCCGCGCCAGTGGCCCGCATCCAGTTCCTCATCAGCTTTTCGGGCCTGCTCAAAAGCCAGTTCCTCCGTGTAGGTTACCACGGCTTTCAATACCGGATCATAACGTTTCAGGCGGGACAGGTACAATTCGGTCAGTTCTACCGAGCGCACCTGTCGCGTTTTGAGCAGGTACGACAGCTCCGCCACTGTCATGAACGCCAGATCTTCGTCGCTGCGCGGCCGTTCCACCGGACGAGGCTCCCAGCGCATTCCGGCCGTCCCCTCGGGCACCGGTTCTCCCCCGATCGTTGGGTCAAACACAAAGGCCGGAATGACGTCGTTCGGCAGCGGGACCTGCCGCAGCGCCTCGTAATCTTTCAGGCGCTCGGTCAGGTCTTCCACCATCATCTGGCGCTGCTCTTCAGTGAAGGAAAGGCCGGCAATGCGTTCGGCGCAGGCAATTGTTTCGGGCGTAATCGGCTCACCCTCTTCAATCTTGGCGTAAAGCACACCTGGGAATAGCGTGCCTGTCAGTCCCAGGGCGGAGCAGTACTGGAGAAACAGGCGTCGATCCAGTGGCATGGCGTTGTTGTGGTTTGGGAGTTAACGGAACAACGGCACCGGAAACAGCACGCGGCTTTCATGCCCCTGCGCATCAACCGACTGGATGCCAAAGAAGTAATCGTCTTTGGACCAGCCCACAAATGTGTAGCTGGTGTCGGTGGCGGGTACAAACCACTTCTGCTCCCACAGGGGCGCCGTGGTCTCCCGCACCAGCACATAGTAGCCCGCCAGCCGGTCACGGCCGGCTCGCGGGGGCGACCATAGCAGCCGGGTATCCACGGAAAGCCTGCGTGCATCGATGTAGGCAACGGCAGGCGGGGGAGGTGCCATGGCCAGGTTGGCCAGCGCAGCCGTCATCAACCGGGTTACCCGGGCTACGTAGTCAAAGTCGATCCGGTCCGGCACATCGCCGTAGGCGATTCCATCTGCCACGCGCACGTCCTGGTGCTGGCGCGTATAGGCTTCGTGCGGTTCGGTGAGGCGCACGGCCGCAAAACCGCGTTCGTTGAACGGAATATGGTCGCCTCCGCGCAGAAAGCGGTCGCGCCGGAAAATCAGTTTCACCCGTAGTTCGGGCACGTATCGGGTGCCAATTTCGTGCAGGTAGCGGGCAAGCTGTCGGGAGGGGCTGTCGTTCTCGCCACCGATCGCCTGCCGCAACCGAGCCTGCCGGGGTGTTTCAGCAGATGGAACCCCTTCCGAAAAGACACGCACCGTTCGGTTGTCGCGCACGCCGTTATCGCCCTCGGTATTGCCAATAATGTCCAGCGTAAACATCCCGGCCACATTCCAGCCCAGCGAATCGGCCAGGGCAGCCAGATGACGGGCTCCGATGAGCCCCTGTTCTTCGGCTGCCATTGCTACAAACAGGATTGTAGCAGGAAAACGCGCATCGGCCAGGACACGGGCCATTTCCATGACCGCGGCTGTTCCACTGGCGTCGTCCGACGCGCCAGGGGCATACGAAAGCGAATCCATTACGTCCCGCACGCGACTGTCGTAGTGGCCACTGACGATAAAAATGCGATCGTCTTGTGGATCGGTACCGGGTAGCCGTGCGATGACGTTGACAATTTCCACGCGCCGATCCACGCGACGGCCATCGGGTCCATACCAGAAGCGATCCAAGAAGACTTCCATGCGCCCGCCTCCGGCTGCTGCATAGCGTTCGAAGGTTTGCTTGATCCATCGCCGAGCTGCCCCGATGCCAAATGTATCGTTATCGGTAGGGGAAAGGGTATGGCGCGTGCCAAAAGCAGCCAGCCGCCGGATGCTGGCTTCAATGGAATCAGCTGAAACGCGCGTCAGTAGTTGCTGGATATACGGATCCGGCTGGTGCATTACCGGCTGCGCCCGGACGCTCAGGACTCCTCCAATTAGCAGGAGCATAATCCAGGGTTGCTTCATGGCCCTTCGGCATGCAGGTGTGTAATTGTTGCGCCTAAACTACAAAGCAAATTTTTAAAATGGAGCGCCTTCCAGAACAAACCCCTCGGGCAATGCCTGATCGGGGGATCGAGCGGCGTAGTCTCCTGGCGCTTTCGGGCAGGGGTGGCATTTTTGCCTTTCGTTCTCATAGTTTCCGGTCGCATTGCGTCTAAGCCTGCCGGCTCATTGCATGAAACGCTGGACCTCTATCCTGCTCGGCGCTGTCCTGACAGCAGCCTTTATTGGCCCCGGCACGGTCACGACAGCAGCGGCTGCCGGTGCGCACTATGGACTGGCCTTGCTGTGGGCGCTGACCTTTTCAACGCTGGCCTGCTGGACCCTGCAAGAGGCGGCTGCCCGGCTGGCCATCTGCTCAGGGCTGCCGCTGGCCGAAGCGCTGCGCCATCAATTCGATGGGTGGAAAGGCGTAGCGGTTCGCCTGTTGGCGCTGGGAGCCATCGTACTGGGTAATGCAGCTTTCGAAGTGGGGAACGTACTGGGCGCTGTTGCCGGCCTGGAGCTGGTGTGGCCGGTTTCTCGGCCTTTCCTCGTCATCGGTATCGGCCTCCTTTCAGGTGCCTTGCTCTGGTTTGGCACGCTTCGGATGCTACCGCGCGTGCTGGGTGCGTTCGTAGCATTCATGGGTCTGGCTTTTCTGGTGACGGCGCTGAAGGTGCATCCGCTCGACGGAGCCCTGCTACACCGGCTGGTCTGGCCCTCCCTACCGGAAGGAGCAGGCCTGCTGGTAATCGGTTTGATCGGCACCACCGTCGTGCCCTACAACCTCTTTTTAGGCTCAGGACTTGCTCAGGGAGAGCAGTTAAATGTTACGCGCTTTGGGCTCACCGTTGCGATTGTCGGGGGCGGTCTGATTTCCATGGCGATTCTGGTGGTGGGCACAGCCGTGCAGGGCGCGTTTACCTACGAGGCCCTTGCCGATACGCTCGGGCGGACGCTGGGAGACGGGGCGCGCGTGCTATTTGCTCTGGGGCTTTTTGCAGCGGGCTTTACCTCGGCGTTAACTGCTCCTATCGCTGCCGCCATTACGGCCCGGGGCCTGCTGGCCGACCCCTCGTCTGGCAACGCTTCGGAGCCCAATCGAACGTATCGGATCACCTGGCTGGTAGTCTGGGGAAGCGGCATAACGTTGAGCTTACTGGACCTGCGTCCTATTCCCGCCATCATTACTGCGCAGGCGCTGAACGGTGTGCTGCTACCGGTCGTGGCCGTATTTCTGTGGATAGCCACCAACGATCCCCGGTTGATGGGCCGCAATGGCCTCACGTCACGCGGGCTCAATCTGCTCACCGGCATTTCAGTTGGCGTGGCTGTGCTGCTGGGCCTGCGCAATCTGCTGGCGGCCCTGCAGGCAGCCGGCATAGGTCCGCCGCTTTCGGAGTCGTTGCTGCTGAAGGTGGCCGGTGGTCTGACCCTTGTGCTCCTGTTGTGCGTAAGCCGCTATCTGTACCGACTGCGTCGTTTGAGGTCATGAGCATCCGTGTGGGCATCGATATCGGCGGAACGTTCACCGATTTTGTCGTCTTCGACGAAGATCAAGGACGGCTGACCACGTTCAAGGTGTTTTCTACGCCGGATGATCCGGCGCGGGCCGTGCTTGAAGGTCTGGCTCAGGTACCGGAGGTTGCCCGACAGATTGTCCATGGTTCGACGGTCGCCACCAATGCCTTACTGGAACGGAAAGGTGCTCGCACGGCCTTTGTAACCACTGCGGGCTTTCGCGACCTGCTGCACATTGGTCGCCAGCATCGGGCTGCGCTGTACGATCTGGCCGCACGTAAACCGGAGCCGCTCGTACCGCGCCCGCTGTGCTTCGAGGTACCGGAGCGCGTGGGGCCCGATGGTTCCGTGCTTGTTCCACTTCACGATGCGGCTATTCCATCGCTGATCGAAGCGCTGCGACGCGCCCGGGTAGAATCGGTGGCCATTTGCTTTCTTTTTGCTTTTGCCAATCCAGCGCACGAGCAGCAGCTTGCCCGAGCGTTGCGTGCGGCTGGCTTTACAGTTGCCGCCTCAAGCGACATCCTGCCTGCTTTTCGAGAGTACGAGCGCGCCAGCACAACGGTCGCCAGCGCCTACGTGGCCCCTGTGCTGGATCGCTACCTGGGCCGTCTTGAGGCAGCGCTGGGAGCCTCACTGCGCGTCATGCAATCCAGCGGGGGGTTGATCCATGCGCGTGAGGCGCGCGCGCAGGCCGTGCGTTGCGTGCTCTCGGGGCCGGCCGGCGGGCTGATCGGCGCTCGTTTTGTGGCGGGACTGGCCGGCGTGCGTCATCTGATTACCTTCGACATGGGCGGCACCTCTACCGACGTAGCGCTGGTTCCTGACGCCCTGCCGCTAACCACAGAAGGCACCATCGGAGGGCTGCCCATCAGTATTCCGCTACTCGACATTCATACGGTCGGGGCCGGTGGAGGCTCTCTGGCCCGTGTCGATCCTGGAGGAGCGTTGCGCGTAGGCCCGGAAAGCGCCGGTGCCGATCCCGGTCCAGTCTGCTACGGGCGTGGCGGCACAGAACCTACGGTCACCGATGCGCACCTGGTGCTGGGCCGCCTCCGGCCGGAGACCTTTCTTGGGGGGCAACACCGGTTGGATGCCGAAGCGGCTCAGGAGGCTTTGACGCGCCTGGCCTACCGGCTGCGCCTGGAAGCCTCAGGCCCCCTGACCCCTGCTCAGGTAGCGGCGCAAGGCATCATCGCCATCGCGGAGGCCCACATGGCCCGTGCCCTGCGCGTCATTTCGGTCGAGCGCGGGTACGATCCTCGTGACTTTGTGCTTGTTTCGTTCGGGGGAGCCGGCGGGCTGCATGCCGCTACTCTGGCGCGTGCTCTGGGCATCCGCCGCGTGCTGGTCCCAGCACAGGCTTCGGTGCTTTCGGCGCTGGGCATGCTGGCTGCCGACGTCGTGCGTGACTACGTTCAGACGGTTATGTTGCCGGGTACGACTCCGCTGCGCGAGCTGCGCCGGCGCTTTCGCCTGCTGGTCCAGCAGGGAAGCGATCAATTGCGAGCCGAGGGATTCGCACCAGATCAGATTCAAATTGAACAGTTGCTCGACGTCCGCTATCCCGGCCAGAGTTACGAACTGACCGTGCCATTCAGGCGTGATTGGGCGCGCGCCTTCCATCGCCTGCACCAGCAGCGATACGGCTATGCCGCGCCGGAGCAGGTTCCTGAAATTGTTAACCTGCGCGTGCGGGCTACCGGACCGGTTGCGCCGCCTGTTCTTCCCACCGTAGCCTCCGGAGATCTCGAACCGCCGGCTGAAGCATTATTGGACACCGGTCCGGTGGTGCTTGAAACGACCCGTGCCATTGTACCTTTTTTTGACGCCACCCGTCTTCGAGCCGGCAATCGGCTAACAGGTCCGGCCGTGCTAGTGCGTCCCGACACCACCGTCTACCTTCCCCCGGAAGCCATTGCTCATATTGACCGTTTTGGCAATGTGTGGATCGAAAGCTGAAATGGATCCGGTTCGTCTGGAAATTTTCCGCCATCTGTTGGCTGCCGTAGCCGAAGAAATGGGCGCCGTGCTGCGCCGCACAGGGTTTTCGCCCAACATCAAAGAGCGACGCGACTATTCATGCGCTCTGTTCACGGCCGAAGGCGAACTGGTAGCTCAGGCAGCCCACATTCCCGTTCATCTGGGCGCCCTGCCGCTTTCCGTGCAAGCCTGCCGGGAGGCGTTTCCCGAGCTAAAGCCCGGGGACGCGGTCCTGCTCAACGATCCGTTTCGGGGTGGCACCCACCTGCCTGACCTGACGCTTGTCTCGCCGGTCTTTGTGGAGGGACAGCTTTTAGGCTTTGTGGCCAGTCGAGCACACCATGCCGACATCGGCGGCATGGCTCCGGGCTCCATGCCGCTGGCCCACGAAATCTTCCAGGAAGGATTCATTATTCCCCCGGTCAAACTGATGGAACGAGGCCGCCCTAACCCCTCTGTGTGGGCCCTGCTGCTGGCCAACGTGCGCACACCTGAGGAGCGTCAGGGAGACCTCCGTGCCCAGTTGGCCGCTAACGAACGAGGCGTTCGGCGTCTGCAGGAGTTGGCGGCTGCTTACGGCTTCGATACGCTGCGCACGGCTTTTTCAGCCCTGCTGGACTATGCCGAACGGTTAATGCGTGCCTTTCTGCGCACACTTCCTGACGGAGTCTGCCGTTTTGAGGATGCGCTCGACGACGATGGTCTGAGCGACGCGCCGCTATGGATTCGGGTAGCCCTGACTATTTCGGGAGACGCCGCTACCATCGATTTTTCGGAGACCGATCCCCAGTGCGCCGGCAGCCTGAACGCCGTCCGAGCCATCACGGTCTCGGCCGTGTACTACGTATTCCGGGCGCTCCTGGGCTACGACGTGCCTGCCAACGCAGGCTGCCTTCGTCCCTTGCAAATCATCACCCGTCCTGGTACGCTTGTCGATGCCCGGCCTCCTGCGGCCGTGGCCGGGGGGAATGTAGAAACCTCGCAGCGCATAGTCGATGTGCTGCTGGGCGCCCTGGCGCAGGTTTGTCCCGACCGCATCCCGGCGGCTTCTCAGGGTACCATGAACAACGTCACCATTGGCGGGCTCGACCCGCGCACGGGCCATTACTACACGTACTACGAAACGCTGGCTGGCGGGGCAGGCGCAATGCCCAACGCCGATGGGACGTCGGCCGTGCACACGCACATGACCAACACCTGGAACACCCCTATCGAAGCGCTGGAGTATGCCTATCCGTTGCGCGTAACGCGTTACGCCATTCGGGATGGATCGGGCGGGACTGGCCGCTACCGGGGCGGCGATGGGCTGATCCGGGAGATGGAGCTCCTGGCATCTGCCCGGGTAACCTGGCTCACCGAACGGCGACGGCGCGCGCCCTATGGATTGGCCGGCGGCGCTCCGGGTAAGCCTGGCCGCAACCTGTGGATCCATCAAGGAGAAACGCGCTGCATGCCGGGCAAAGTCAGTTTTCAGGCGGAAGCCGGCGACCGCATCCGTATCGAAACCCCTGGAGGAGGCGGCTGGGGAATTTCGTCTCCTGAAGAGACGCCCTGATCAATTCCCTTGACGTTACCGCCCCATCGGCCTGCCCTACCGGAGCGCCTGAATGCGGATTTTGCGCAGTCCCAGTGCGGTCAGCGAGCGCCCATCGCGGAATGGGGTCCAGAACAATCCCGCCAGTCCGCCAGTGCGCATTTCACCTGCTTGAAGCGTATCGGCTACCCAGGCGGTCTGTTCGCTGCCGTCGTCAGCCCGAAAAACCACCTGAAAACGAAGAGTAACGGGAAACGCGTTGCGATTGTGCAGCCGAAGCACTACCCCGTTGTAAGAAGTGTTCTGTTCCGAATAGAACAGATAAGTGATCTCCACCCCCCGATAGGTCAACAGGGGCTTCCAGACGGCCGTCCACCAGGGTTCTTCCTGAGCTACAGCCCGGAAGCCTGTCAGCAGCCACAGCATAAGGCTGAGCTGCATGAGCGGACCTTTCCGCCGCCGCTTTGCCTTCACCCCGCCATTTTTACCAGCTTACGATTCTTTAGCCTGCTGCTCAATCAACTGGCCAAGGCATTCCACTGTCCGAGCGACACCGGGCACGAAACGGCCGTTGATCAAAACGGTAGGTACCCCTCGCACACCGATCATGCTGGCTTGCCGGCGCTGCCGCGCCATGTACTCATTAAAAACCCCTTCATTGATCTGCTGGGCCAACTGGTCGGGATCCATGCCGATCTGTTCTGCTATATCCAGGATTTCTTCCAGGCGCAATCCTCCGGAACGCTGGCGTGCAAACTGCGCCTCCAGCATAGCCTCAAATTTCCCCTCCCGGGCTGCCGCATACAATGCAGCTACCTGCGGAATGGAGAATTGCCAGAGGGGGATTGGTTTGAACACAAAGTAGGCCTGCACCCCATAGCGTTCGATCACCTGTTTCATGACCGGATGAAAGCTCTTGCAATGGGGGCAGTTCGGATCAAGGTATTCGATGACCACCACCTTTGCCTCGGGATTGCCTGCTGTAGGATCATTCATTGTGATCAGCTCCCGGTAATAGCGTACCGGAGGCCGTTCTGCATCAAAAGTGCAGGTCTGAGCTGCTGGTTGCGCAGCAGGCGTTTCAGCCGCTGCTGTTGCTGGCGTCTCTGGCGCAAGTGCATCGTTCAGATATACGTCAGCGCCCATGAGCAGCACGGTTACCAGGGCCAGGCCGCTCAGAGCGAATCGTTCGGTGCGTAGCCGTTCCGGTCGTTCCATGGTGGCAGGACGGAAGGTGAATAGTTCGTAAGCCTGCAGGCCAGCCATCGTCAGCACCAGAGCCGCTGAGACGAGGCACAGCGAGCAGAAGGTAGCCAGTTCGAATGCTTGATAATAGAGCAGATAGAGGGTATAAAGCAAGCCGCCTCCGAGCAGTCCGGTTCGGAGCAGTTTGTACTGGGGCCGGCGAAGTGCCGGACGGACCAGTGCCAGGGCGCTAAGCCACGCAACTGCCGCGTAGAACAGGGCGCCCCAGGCCGTGTTGGAGATCCCCAGCAGCGTTCCGGCTGCACTCTGCACCACGGAAGCGCAATCGAAGGCCTGCTCCAGCGGAGCCAGACTTGCCACGCCAAAGCATCCTTCTTCAAATTGCCGCTGCTGTTGCACCCAGAGGTGCGTGGTATCGAGAAGGCCCAGCAGCGCAAGCCCAAAGATCCAGCGGTTAAGTCCGGCGCGCCGGCTGCGCAAACGTCCGCGCAAATCCGACAGATTCAGTGATGCCATTGCTCTGGCCTCAGGAATTTCACGCTCTCCAGTTAATGAAGAAAAATATGTCAGGGTTTCGATCCGGCACATCAGCGTCGATAACTTCAGGAACGTATCTTAGGAGGCAGGGTCCTGTAGCACCGAGCATTGAGTGTTGAATGATTTAGTCGGTTATGGCACGCCGCAACCATGTTGATCCTGCTCAGATTTTTCGGCTTTTCTATCCACGCACGCTTCTAGCCTGGACGCAGAACTTCGACTGGCGCATTACAGGGCGCTGGATGTTTTACTCGACCATTATTGGAGTGCTGGGGGCGCTGGCGGCCCTGGTGCTGGGCGAGCTGGTTACGCTGCTCACGCGTCTGATGCTGATCGATGGAGCCGGCTACCCGATGCCTTTTCCTAAAGGGGAAGGCGGCACGGATATTTTTGATCTGGAGCAGGTGTTGCAACCGACCCGGCGCTGGTTACTCCTGGTTGCCCCAACGCTGGGAGGACTGATTTCCGGGTGGATTGTGTTTACCTACGCGCCTGAGGCGGAAGGTCATGGCACCGACAGCGTCATTCGGGCCTTTCATCGGGAGCGGGGCTTTATGCGCATCCGAGTAGCTCTGGTCAAAACCATTGCTTCGGCGTTGACCATCGGGTCGGGCGGAAGCGCGGGCCGTGAGGGTCCCATTACGCAGATCGGTGCCAGCCTGGGTTCCTGGCTGGCGCAGCGGTTGCGGCTCAGCGAGCGTGAGCGCCGGCTGTTTCTGGTAGCCGGCATGGCAGCTGGCCTGAGCAGCATCTTTCGCTCCCCGCTGGGCGGTGCCTTTTTCGCCGTTGAGGTGCTGTATCGCGAAGATATTGAAAGTGAGGCGCTCATGCCGGCCATTGTAGCCAGCATTACCGGCTATTCCCTCTACACGAGCATTGAGCGCTCAGGGACGGTTTTTGTTACTCCTCGGTTTGAGTTTGTTAATCCGTTGGAGCTGCTGCCGCTTGTTGGCTTTGCGCTCCTGTGCGCCATCATCGGTATTTTTTACGTACGCATCTTTTATGGGACGAAGCGCCGGCTGTTTGATCCGCTTCCGCTGGCTCCGGCGCTCAAGCCTGCTCTGGGCGGCCTGCTGGTAGGCATTCTGGCCTTTTTCTTTCCGGCCATTATGGGCTCAAGCTATGGTTGGCTGCAGCAGGCCATCGACGGCAACCTGCCACTGGGCTTCATGGCGCTTCTGGCATTTCTGAAGATCATCGCAACGTCGCTAACGATAGGGTCTGGCGGTTCCGGGGGGACCTTCGCTCCTTCCCTGGTCATTGGGGGTATGCTGGGCGGCCTGTATGGCGAAGGCCTGCATCGGCTACTGCCCAACCTGGTAACCCAGCCCGAAGCCTACGTGCTCATCGGCATGGGCACGTTTGTGGGCGGAGCGGCCAACGTACCGATTGCCACGACAATCATGATTTCCGAAATGACCGGCAGCTACTCCCTGCTGGTGCCTTTGATTTTTGCCGGCGTTATCACGCATCTGGTCGCCCGGCGCTGGAGCCTCTTTGAAGAACAGGTGCGCACGCACAATGACTCGCCAGCGCATCGCGCCGAGCTTCTGCCCGACCTGCTACGGCAGATTCCGGTGGCTGCTGTCGTTGAGCGGGTGCCCTACTTTCACACGGTGGAACCGGGCCACACGCTGCGGGAAATGCTGGACGTATTCACGCGCACGCGGGAAGTGGTGCTCCCCGTGGTAGCTCCCGGCAAGGGTCACCCGCCGCACTATCTGGGGTTGGTGTTACTTGAAGACCTGCAATCGTTCCTGCGGGAGGCGGATGCGCTGAGCCCGCTCATTGTTGCCCAGGACGTACAGGTGCCGTTTGAGGCGGTGCGGCTGTCCGATACGCTTGAAGACGCACTCAATCGGTTCCTGGAGACGCGCTACCCTGAGCTGCCTGTGCTGGACGAACGCGGAGAAATTGTAGGCTTTTTGCGCCCGCATCAGCTCATTAGCGAATACCATCGCGCTCTGCTTCGTCACCTGCGGCACACGCCGGAAGTGGAGACCCGCTCATGAGCGAGCTGTTTTCTATCCAAGAACAGGACCTGTTTTACCGGCTCGCCCTGGCGATCGCCGGTCTGCTGGTCGTCTTTGTGCTGGTGCGCGTAACCATCCGGCTCCTCACGCGCCGCATCGACGACCCGGATCGCGTCTATCGCATCAGTCGCCAGATCCGACGCACCGGCGTTGTGGTCATGATAGGTCTCTTGCTGGTCATCTTTTCGCCTCGGCCGGCCGAACTGGTGGCCATCCTGACCGTCGTCGGTGCTGGTCTGGCCATTGCCCTACGCGAAACGCTGCTGAGCGTTGCCGGATGGCTCCGCATTGTGCTGATGCACCCTTACCAGCGAGGCGACCGCATTGAAATCAACGGGGTGCGCGGGGACGTCATTGACATTCGCGTCATGCGCACCACGCTCATGGAGATTGGTGGATGGGTCGAAGCCGACCAGAGCACCGGGCGCCTGGTGCACATCCCTAATGCCTGGGTCTTTCTTTACCCTGTGTATAACTACACCCAGGGATTTCGCTTTATCTGGAACGAGCTATCGGTAACGGTTACGTTTCGCAGCGACTGGCAGGCCGCCCGCGACATCATGGAATCGCTGGCCCGTGAATCAACCGCCATTATCGAACGCCAGGTGGCCGAAGAAATCCGCCAGATGTCGCGGGAATTTCTCGTACATTACAGCATCCTGACGCCGTTTGTTTACGTGCGTATCGTAGAGAATGGGATTCGCCTGACGCTCCGCTACCTGTGCGAAGTGCGCAAGCGTCGCGGCACCGAACACGCCCTGACGGTCAGCATCCTGGAAGCGTTCCGCCAGCATGGCGGCATTGAGCTGGCCTACCCTGCCATGCAGGTAGCCCTGCCCGATACGCCCCAATTTGGTTCCCTACCACCACCGAACCGCACCGACCATGACGCCCCGGGAACTCGCCCGCCTGATCGACCACACAGCCCTTA
Organism: Rhodothermus profundi; assembly: GCF_900142415.1. Classification (NCBI taxonomy): domain Bacteria; kingdom Pseudomonadati; phylum Rhodothermota; class Rhodothermia; order Rhodothermales; family Rhodothermaceae; genus Rhodothermus; species Rhodothermus profundi. The sequence continues at coordinate 108,602 of NZ_FRAU01000008.1, read as the reverse complement.
AGCCCGACACGACCGACGCGCGCATTCGCGCGCTCTGCGACGAAGCGCGCCGCTATGGCTTCGCTGCCGTATGCGTTAACCCCTGTTACGTACCGCTGGCAGCCGACCTGCTGCGCGACAGCTCGGTAGCTGTCTGCACTGTTATCGGCTTTCCACTGGGCGCCAACCGTACGGCGACCAAAGCTGCCGAAGCAGCACAGGCTATTCAGGACGGAGCAGCCGAGCTGGATATGGTGCTGAATATTGGCCTGCTGAAAAGCGGGCGGCTTCAGGAGGTGCTGGAAGACATACGCGCGGTGGTGAGCATCGCCCATCAGGCACCACCACCGGCCGGACGCGAACGTGTGCTGGTGAAAGTGATTCTCGAAACAGCACTGCTCACCGATGCCGAAAAGGAAACCGCCTGCCGCCTGGCATTAGAAGCAGAAGCCGACTTCGTCAAGACCTCTACCGGATTTGCGGGAGGGGGCGCTACCGTCTCCGACGTGAAGCTCATGCGTCGGGTCGTAGGAAGCCGGATGGGCGTGAAGGCTGCCGGTGGTATTCGAACGCGCGCCCAGGCTGAAGCCCTGGTTGCTGCCGGCGCTAACCGGCTGGGCACCAGCGCGGGCGTAGCGCTGGTTACCGGCGAAGCTATCGCATCCGAACGGTACTGAACTATGCGCGAGGTAGCGGCCGACTTATATGACACGGCACGCACCCTGCTGCGTCGCTACTGGCGGCACGAAACCTTTCGACCCGGGCAATGGGAAATCATTGAAGCCGTTCTTCAGCAGCGGGACGCGCTGGCCATCCTGCCAACAGGCAGCGGCAAGTCGGTCTGCTATCAACTACCGGCCTTAATGCTGGAAGGCCTGACGCTTGTCGTTTCACCGCTTATTGCGCTCATGGAGGACCAGGTAGCTCGTCTGCGAGCGCGCGGCATTGCTGCAGCGTTCCTGCACGGTCATCTGACCCCGCAGGTGGCCGAACAGTGCTGGACCAATGCCGAGCACGGGGCGTATCGACTGCTTTACGTAACCCCAGAACAGCTCATCACGCCGCGTTTTGCTGAGCGTGCCACACGGTTGCGGGTAGCCTTGCTGGCCATCGACGAAGCGCATTGCGTCAGTGAGTGGGGCGTGCAATTTCGTCCTGCCTATTTACAGGTGCCCGAAGCCCGCCAGCGTCTGGGCAACCCTCCCCTGCTCGCTCTAACCGCAACGGCTACCCCACGCGTACGGCAGGACATTGTTGCCAAATTAGGGTTGCGCACTCCCCGTATCGTCGTGCGCGGTTTTGACCGACCGAACCTGATCTGGTCAGTGTTCCAGACTGCTCACAAGGCCGAACGCGTCCGAGCTGTGCTGCAGGGAGTGCCGGGGCCGGGTATCGTGTACTGCGCCACCCGCCGAAGCGCTGAGCGCTGGGCGGAGATACTGCGCCGCATGAACGTGGCGGCCGTCTGTTACCATGGAGGCCTTTCGATGGCCGACCGCACCGCCGCCTATCGTGCCTGGCGAGAAGGGCGTGCTCGCATCACAGCTGCCACCAGTGCGTTTGGCATGGGCATCGACCGTCCAGACGTGCGCTTTGTCATTCATGTTGAGCTTCCCTCTTCGCTGGAGGCATATTACCAGGAAGCAGGCCGGGCAGGACGCGATGGACGCCGGGCTTATGCCGTGCTCCTGTTTCAGGAACGCGACATCGCTTTGCAGCAGCACCTTATAGCGCAGCGCTATCCTGGCCGCGACGTGGTAGCACGCATCTTTGAGGTAGCATGCAGTCTGGCTCAGGTCCCCATAGGTTTCTGTCCGACCACCCCTGTTCTGCTTGACACCGAACGCGTGGCCCGCATCGTGGGCGTACCGGTCGGAGCTGTCCAGCACACCCTGGAGCTCCTCACACGCCACCATATCTGGGAACCTGTCTGGCTACCCCCCCACTACGTGCTGCTGCGCCTGCAGGGCACGCCAGACACGCTCCGGCGCTTTGCGGCTGCATCAAGCAATCGGCGGCTGTCCCGTTTTGTCGAGGCGTTGCTGCGCACCCTTCCAGCAGAGGCGTTTGCAACCTGGTGGCCGGTTAGCCTGCGCCGCCTGGCCCACCGCACCGGCCTGGAACGCGACCGCCTGCTACGCGGCCTGGATTTTCTGCGCGAGCGCACGCTACTGGATTGGCTGGAGATCGGCCGCGCTCGATTCGTTCGCTTCAAAATGGCCCGCCCTCAGCGGCTTATCCTTGATGATCGGCTGCTGCATCAGGCGCGCGTGCAGGCCAGAGCCCGTCTGGATGCTCTTATACGCTACGCCCGAACCCCCACCTGCCGCCGCCATTTTCTGCTCACCTACTTTGGCGAATCAGTCCCTGAACGCTGCAACGCCTGCGACATCTGCCTGGAGCGTCATGCTTCCGTTTAAAACAAGCAGCGGCGCTTCCCGGACCATCCCCCGGGTACAAGCTCTTCGGGTTTTGCCCCACTGTCGCAGGGTCTACCGGGCATAACGCGCTGCAATGGCTTCCAGGCGAGCTTGCAGTTCGCTTTCTGGGAACCAGCGGCCCCGTACCATGACACCTACCCGACGTTTCAGGTGCTCCAGGTTTTCAAGGGGATTCCCTTCCAGCAAAATTAGATCGGCCCGGTGCCCGATGGCCACGGCGCCGAAGCGATCGTGCCGTTGGAAATACTGCCCCACGTTGTACGTAGCCGAACGCAAAATCTGATAGGGCGTCAGACCGGCTGCCTCCATGCGCGCCATTTCCCGATATACAGAAAACCCTGGTACGCTGAACTGCTGGGGAGAATCGGTACCGAACAGGATGCCTACCCCGCCATCTGCCAGCGCTTTAAGCAGGCGCATGCGGTTGGCAATGTGCTGGCGGGCTGCCGCACGGTCCAGACGGGGATTGTTCAACCGTCGCTCATGCGCTCGCACCCATCGCGCGACGATCTCCGGTGGCATATACCGCAATTCTTCGTAGCGCCTGAGCGTTTCCAGGTCGGCTGCGCCCATCAGCACCTCCCAGAGCGCCATCGTCGGTACGACCCAGGCCTGCGCCTCCCGGGTTAGACGCACGATCTCGCGCAGCCGCGTCTCGTCGATGGGCCGGTCAAACGCATCCAGGTAGGCAATGAAGCCATCCAGATGGTCGAACGTCTCCTGGCCCATTTCAAGAGCATGGCGCAGGCCTACCTCGTCCGGCACGTGTCCGGCAAAACGAATTCCCACTTCGTGCGCAGCGCGCGCCATCGCATCGTAGACTTCCGGTCGAAGCCCTTCTTGCACTTTGAGCAGATCCCAGCCTTCAGCTTTTTGCTGCCGCACCCTTTCCTCCGCTTCCTCAGGCGTGCGAACGGTTCGTCCGCTAAAGGCAGGCCCGGCCAGGTAGAGCGTTGGCCCCACCAGTTCTCCGCGCTGAATGCGCTCGCGTAACTCCAACTGGGCCGGATTTCCCAGCATTCCGCGCACGGTTGTGACGCCATTGGCCACGTACAGCCACATCACGTCTTCGACGTACTGCGCCGGTGCATTGCCGCCAGGCACGTGCCCATGCATCTCGGCCAGCCCGGGCAGTAAGTAGCGTCCCCTCCCCTCAATGCGCCGCGCGTTCTCCGGGATCTCCACGGCAGCCGCCGGTCCTACGGCTATGATTCGCGTGCCACGCACCAGGACGGTCTGATCAGACAACACAGTATCCCGATCCATCGGAAGCACGTTCACGTGCACAAAGGCTGTAACCGGCTCCGCCGTCGGCTGCGCCTGGCAGGCCAGCGCGCCCATAACAAAGAATCCGAGTATCTGAAGCATTTTCATGGCGACCTTTTCCATCTGAGCGTATACAGGGACCGTCTAAAGCATACGAAAGCGGCAGGTTGGAGGAAAGAGCTGTTCCCGAAGAAGGAGCCTTTTTTCTGCCGCCATTTCTCGTACTTACTATCCTCTGCAAGCTCACTCCTTTAGCAACCTGCCTTCATCGCCCTGTGATCTAGCGGCAGCAGCTACTGCCCGAAGGCCCCCCTGAACCGTTCCACAGGCCCTGCGTTGGAATGAAGCCCACAGATGATTAAGTCTTTTCGGGATCGTGCGCACGCCCACACCAATTGATCTGCGGACGCTCAGTCGCGAGGAGCTGGAGCGGCTGGCTGAAGATCTGGGAGAACCGCGCTATCGGGGTCGCCAGCTTTTTAAATGGATCTATGGGAAAGGGGCTGTGTCCGTCGCGCAGATGACGGACCTGCCTAAATCTTTTCGGGCAGAACTGGCCCGCCGCACCTGCATCACGCGGCTGGAGCCTGTGCGCCAGCTCACGGCCAGCGACCAGACGATCAAGGTGCTCTTTCGGCTTCCCTCGGGGCGGCACATCGAATCGGTGTTGATTCCGGACTTTGATGAGACGGGCCGCGTGCGTCGCCTGACGGTGTGCGTCTCCAGTCAGGTGGGCTGCGCGATGGGCTGCGCTTTTTGCGCGACCGGTCTGATGGGGTTTCAGCAAAACCTGACAGCCGGTGAGATTTACGACCAGGTTTGGCAGCTCAACCAGCTGGCCGAGACCCGCTTTGGCCGGCGCATCACAAACGTTGTGTACATGGGCATGGGTGAGCCGCTGCTGAATTACGACGCCGTGCTCCGAAGCGTAGCGCTGCTGACCGATCGGGATGGCCTCGGGCTATCGCCGCGCCGCATCACAGTTTCGACTGTAGGACTGGCACGCCGCATCCGGAAGCTGGCAGACGACCGAGTGCGTTTTCGCCTGGCGGTCTCGCTGCACGCTCCCACCAATGCGCAGCGATCGGCCATCATGCCGGTCAACCGAAGCGAGCAGACCGATTTGGACGATCTGATCGAAGCCATTCGCTATTTTGAACAGCGTACAGGGCAGATTATCACCTATGAATATTGCCTGTTTGAGGGCTTCAACGACCGTCCCGAAGATGCGCATCGCCTGGCCGACCTTACCAGACGGGCACCCGGTAAGGTTAACCTGATCCTGTACAATCCAGTTGAAGGCCTGCCTTTCTGCCGACCTTCCGAAGCACGCCTTCAGGCCTTTATCCGGGTTCTGGTCGCCCGCGGTGTGACGGTTACCGTGCGCCGAAGCCGGGGCCAGGACATCAACGCTGCCTGCGGCCAACTGGCCATCCGTGAACCCACCCGTTCCGAAGTGGTGTCATAATGTTGTCACGCTTCCTCCAGCAACTTTAACCAGACCACACAGGGCCATGAATAGCTGGCACGCTGAACGCACAACCGATACCGGGGCTGACCTGCAGTGGAGCCTCTTGCGCTGGATCGGTGGTTTTATCAGCGGCGCACTGGCCGTGCTGTTGCTTCCTCGCGCCGCGCGTCTGTTCATTCGTCGCATCCTGCCAGGTCTGTTGCTCGACGTGATCCTGGCAGTAACCGTAGGCCTGATTGCAGAAAAAGCACTGGACTGGTTGCAGCGTCAGCCAGCGCCTTCACCAACCACACCGGAACCTCATGGAACCGCTTCGCCGACTGAATGAGCGTCCAGACCGACTGGGCGTCATCACGCATGGATCGTTGACCAAGGGCGTCGAAATGAAGCTTGACGCCCACGAATCCATCGAAGACGTGGTGGCGGGCACGTTTGTGGTCATCCAGGGAGAAAAATATGACTTTTTCTCCCTGATCACAGACGTGCGCATCGACGCGGCCAACGAAAATATCCTGCTCCATCCTCCCTCCACGGACGACCATCTGTTGCGTCAGATCTTGAAGGGCTCGGGCACTTACGCAACCGTCACGCTCAAGCCCATGCTCATGATGCGTAACGATGGGCTGCAGGAGCTGGCCGAGATTCTCCCTGTCAAAACAGTGCCCAGTCATTTCGCTCCTGTTGCCCGCGCTACCGCTGAAGACGTAGCCCGCATCTTCGGCCACGAGGCCAATGAAGGAGGCCATCGCTACTTTCAGATTGGCGAGCCGCTGGGCATGCCGGGCATTCCGGTCTGCATCGACCTGGATCGGTTTGTGGAGCGCTCCAATGCCGTCTTCGGCAAAACGGGCACCGGGAAAACCTTCCTGACGCGGCTGCTTCTGTGCGGCACGATCAAAACGGGAAAGGCCGTCAATCTGGTGTTTGATATGCACTCCGAATACGGTTACAATGCCCGTAAAGAAGACGGCACCTTTGTCAAGGGTCTGCGCGAGCTGTTTCCAACGCGCGTGCAGGTTTTTTCCCTAGATCCTCAGGGAACGCGCGAGCGCACCGGCCGCGATCCAGACTGCGCCGTTTACCTGTACGCCGACCAGATCGAACCGGAAGATATTCTGCCGCTTCAGGACACCTTGAATCTCAACGAAACGGCCGCTGAGAGCAGTTACCTGCTCCAGCGCAAGTTTGGGCGCAACTGGTTGCTCCGCCTCCTGCAAACTTCCGAAGCTGCATTGAACGAACTGGCCGAGCACGTGGGCGCGCATCCGGCTTCGCTGGGAGCCCTGCGGCGCAAGCTCGCCACATTTGAACGCTACGACTTTTTCAAGACCGAACCGTCGGCGGGTAAACGTGACGTGCTGGAAGATCTGCTGGAAGCCCTGAACGACGGCAAATCGGTCGTGCTCGAATTCGGGCGCTATGACGACCTGCGGGTCTATCTGCTGGTAGCCAACGTGATTACGCGGCGCGTTCGCGCCGCCTATGAAGAAAAAACGGCGCACTACCTGCAAACGCAGGATCCGGCCGACCGTCCCCCTCAGCTTATCATCACCATTGAGGAAGCCCACAAATTCCTGCTGCCCGGCATTGCTCGCGAGACGCCCTTTGGCAAAATTGCCCGGGAAATGCGAAAGTACTTTGTCTCGCTCCTGGTGGTCGACCAGCGGCCCAGTGCTATTGACGAAGAAGTGCTCAGTCAGATTGGCACGCGCATTATCGCCCAGCTCAACGACGACAAAGACCTCACGGCAGCACTGGTAGGCACGCGCGATGCCGGCGCACTGCGTCAGATTCTGGCATCCCTTGACTCCAAGCAACAGGCGCTCATTCTGGGGCATGCCGTTCCCATGCCGGTCGTTGTGCAGACGCGTCCGTACGACGAGACGTTCTACCAGGCTATGCGCGGACCGGAGCGCAGCTTCGAGGAGCTGGATGATGAAATGAAAAGCCTGTTTCCTTAATTCACATTAAAGAATGAAATTTTGTAAACTCCGGCAGACGTTCCCAAACGGCATGCTTCCCCATGACGATGCGTCTGCTGTCTGTCCTGCTCTTTGCGGGCAGTGTTACGCTCCTGGCCTTCTCGCACCGCTCTGGTGCTGCGCATGATCCCTCCCGATTAGGTGCCTGGACCGAGACGCAGCTCCGAGCGCTAACGCTGGAGCAGCAGATCGGCCAACTCTTTGCCGTCCGAGCCCGTGGCGTATTCCAGAGCGTGGACGATCCGGAATACCGCGAACTGGTGCGCCTGGTGGAGGAGTTTCAGGTGGGGGGGATCATTTTCTTCCGAGGCGATCCCTACAGCCAGGCTGTGCTTGCCAACGACCTGCAGCGCCGAAGCCGGCTGCCGTTGCTTATTGCCCAGGACACCGAGTGGGGCGTGGCCATGCGCGTTCGCCGCACCACCAGTTTTCCGCGCGCCATGGCCATCGGCGCTACCGGCAACCCGGACTATGCCTATGCAGTCGGCTACGTAACGGCTCGGGAAGCACGGGCCCTGGGCGTGCACCAGCTCTACGCACCGGTCGCGGACGTAAACAACAATCCGTTCAATCCGATCATCAATGTACGTGCCTTTGGCGAAGACCCGCTCTTTGTGGCCACGATGGTACGGGCCTTTGTGCGCGGCGTGCAAGATGCGGGCGCCGTTGCCACGGCCAAACATTTTCCCGGTCACGGCGACACGTCCATCGACTCGCACAGCGATCTGCCCATCCTCCGGTTTGACCGCCGGCGGCTCGACACGCTGGAGCTGGTGCCGTTTCGGGCTGCGATCAAAGCAGGCGTGCGAAGCATCATGACCGGCCACCTGGCACTGCCTTATCTGGACCCAACCCCTGACCTGCCGGCTTCCCTTTCACGTCGCATTACACACGATCTTTTGCGTAACGAGCTGGGCTTCAACGGCCTGGTGGTTACCGATGCCCTTGAAATGCAGGGCGTCACCAAACACTTCGGCGTCGGGGAAGCCGCCGTTCGGGCGCTGGAGGCGGGTGCCGACCTCCTGCTTCTGTCAGAGGATGTTGAAGCAGCCCGCGCCGCCATCCTGCAAGCCATTGCCCAGGGCCGCCTCTCCAGAGAACGCATTGAGGCCTCGGTGCGCCGCATCCTGCTTACCAAGGAATGGCTGGGGCTGCACCGGGAGCGAACCGTCGATCTGAACGCACTCCCGTACCTGGTAGGCATCGCGCCCCATCAGGCCCTGAGCCAGACCATCGCCCGTGCTTCCCTGACCCTGCTTCGAAATGCGAACAACCTGCTCCCCCTACCTGATATTCCAAACGCACCGCGGCGGCTTCAGGTAGTCATTCTCAGCGACAGCGACGACCCCGCCACCGGACGCTTTTTTGTCCAAACCCTTCGCGAGATCGCCCCGGAAGATCACGTAACAGCCCGCCTACTGGACGTGCGCTCTCATCCTGAGGAGTACCAGACCGCCCTGCGGGCTGCGGCCCACGCCGACGTGGTGCTGGTACCGGCCTACCTGTTTGTCCGCTCGGGCACCGGCCGCATTCGCCTGCCCGACCGTCAGCGCGAATTTCTAGACGCGCTGATTGCGCAGGGCCCCCCGGTCGTGCTCATTGCTTTTGGCAACCCCTATATGATCATGGACCTGAAGCGCCCCCCTGCCGTTTACCTGGCCGCCTATGGCGGCAACACAACCACCCAGCGGGCCGTCGTGCAGGCTCTTTTCGGCCAGGCACCTTTCACTGGTCGTCTCCCCATCACCATTCCCGGCTACTTTCAACGCGGCGATGGCCTCCAGCTCGAACAGGTGGTCCCTCGCCTGGCCTACCCTGAAGAAGTAGGCATGAGCACCCGACGACTCTACCGGATCGACTCGCTCCTGCAGGCTGCCATTGCCGAGCGGGCCTTTCCGGGCGCCGCTGTAGCGATTGGCCGAGGTCCGGCTATCGTGTGGCTGAAAGGGTACGGGCACTTTACCTACACGTCCGACCAGCGCGTTACGCCGGAATCGGTTTTTGACCTGGCTTCTCTGACCAAAGTCGTGGTTACCACTACGGCTGCCATGCAGCTCTACGAGGCCGGACAGTTAGACCTAGACGCTCCCGTCGCCCGCTACCTGCCCGCTTTCGGCCAGAACGGTAAGGAACGCGTTACGATTCGCCAGTTGCTGTCGCACACGGCGGGACTAGCTCCGTTTTATCCCTTCCACCGCATGGGAATCACCTCACCCGAAGCAGTGCAGCAGGCGATTCTGTCCGACTCGCTGATCTACGAACCCGGCACGCAGGCGCGCTACAGTGATCTGGGCATGATTGTGCTGGGCTGGGTTATTGAGCGCATTACGGGCCAGTCGCTGGACCAGTATGCGGAAACGCATATCTTTCGTCCGCTGGGCATGCGTCATACGGGCTTTCGACCCGTTGGCCGGCCCGACACCACCATAGTGCCTACGGAGCTCGACACCCTCTTTCGCCATCGGCTCATCCAGGGCGAGGTGCACGATGAGACCGCCTGGATCTTAGGTGGCGTGGCCGGGCATGCCGGACTGTTTTCTACGGCGGCCGACCTGGCCCGCTTTGCCTACATGCTGGTTAATGAAGGCCGCATCAACGGAAGGGCGTTCCTGAAACCGGAAACCATTCGCCTGTTTACCACGCCGGTCGATCCGGAGCGTGCGGGAACGCGCGCGCTGGGATGGGATACCCGGAGCCCCGAAGGCTATTCGTCGGCAGGTCAGTTTTTCGGGCCGCGCAGCTTCGGACATACCGGGTTTACAGGGACGTCGATCTGGATCGACCCGGACCAGCAATTGTTCGTTATCCTGCTGACCAATCGGGTCTATCCCACCCGGGAGAATCGAAAACACCTGGCTGTACGTGCCAAACTGGCCGACCTTGCCTACCAGGCCATCATCGGCCCTCCTACGCTGAACCTCGACACCCTCCTGCCGTAAAAGCGCCGTCCGACAGGTTGTCGGTGTGGAATACGATTTGTGGCAGCCAGACGCCGAATTTTCTGCAAGCTGTTAAACCAGAAGGGGTGTCGCTATGCCGACCTACGTGTACCGTCGTGAGGATGGAACCACTTTTGAAATCGAACAACGCATTACCGATCCACCGCTGACGCACTGCCCGACCACCGGTCAACGCGTTGAGCGGATTATCACGGGATCGGCCGGGTTGATCTTCAAAGGGAGTGGCTTTTATCTGACCGACTACGCTCGCAAAGGCAACAGCAACAGCTCAAACGGCAACAAAGCCAAAAGCGAAACGACCTCTTCAGGGGACAAAAGTAACTGAAGCGCGATTCTTCTGCGGACAGAGCACGCGGAAGCCGGGAGGAATTCCTCCCGGCTTCCGCATTTAACGGCTCCGCGCACGAGCAACCTGCTGCCGCAACCAGCGCAGCGCACCCGGGGTATTTTTCCAGTAAGGTCGGGCTACCGATACGTAGTCAACGGCTTCCTCCACACTTCCCGGCTCAATTGTGTCAGGCAGAGCACGAGGCAGCTTTTTGCGTCCCAGCAAGTAATCCAGGACATAAGGATTGGTCTGACGCGCCTCGCGCAACGCCTGCCGTGCTACCAGCGTATCGCCTTCGCTCCGGTACAGCACAAGCGCCCGGCTGTAGCGCCAGGCGGCTGATTCGTCATCGGGATACATGTCAATAAGTCGGCGAAGCGCCTGCAGGTCGTTGCGAATCAGCAAGGCCTCCAGCAGCAAATACCGCACGTGCAGGTGATCGCCCGCGTCTAAGCGAAGGAGCTCCCAGAAGTGCTGCAGCGCGGCGTCCTGCTCTCCCAGCAACCACAGACATTGCGCCAGTCCTACGCGGGCTCGCAAGTACGGACGGGCCTCCGGGATCTGCCAGAAGCATCCACACTCCTGCTCAAATAAAGCGGGCGGTAGCGCACGCTCGCCGGCGGCAACCCCTTCCCGATAGCAACGCAACGCTTCTGCTACATCGTCTGCCTCTTCAGCCAGCACTACCCAGGCATCGGCGCAGTCAGGAGAGCAGTCCAGTGCCTGCCTGGCCAGCTCAATGCGGCGCCGCCGATCAGGCTCGTGCCACGCCTGATAGATCAAAGCCTGGGCCTGCTCCAGGGGCGTGCTACCAGGCGGTGCAAGCTCGACTTCCTGCAACAGTTCGTCAAGCCATGCTTCCCAGTCCACCTCCCCATTCTGCTCTGGATCTGCAGGCTTTCCTGCCGCTCGTTGACGTTGTGGATGGTAGTTACGCTCGGCCATAAAACGTTAGCAAGTCTTTTTTGTATTTCTGCGCAGCAGGCTACTACGCCCACAACAGCACGCAGCAACGCACAGCCTTTGCAACGCGGACAGCCTTTTTTCACCGGTGAAGCCTTCTTTCCCCCTTCCTCACCGGAAAGAGCTCGGAGAAGGACTCCAACCAGGCCTCCCCCTCTCCCCCTTCAGCGCAGCGTCACACCGAAGCACCCCTTCAGACTTCGCCCCCTGCAAGAGGGAAGGTGCGTGCTGCTCCAACCCGTCATAAAAGAAGAGGTTCGGTCAGCGTGCCCGTCCGGCTGCCCACAGAATACCGCCCAGCAGGTGCTGTCGAAAAAGCGGTTCTGCATAGCTTTCCTTTGTATGTCCCATCGCCGTGTACCAGGCCCGTCCGCCCGCATAGGTGTGATACCACGAAATCGGGTGATCTTCGCCCATTTGCCCTCCTTCATAGGTGCTTTCATCCACCACGGCCAGCACCTGCACGCCACTGAGGCGCGGATTTTCACGGAAGTTGTACCATTCGTCGGTGCGCCTCCAGCTTGCGGGAAGCGCCTGCGTGGATGGATGTCCCGGGTCCACAACACGTACGACAGCTTCCTGAATACGCGGATGGTTTTTGAAGTACGCACCGACCAGCTTACCATACCAGGGCCAGTCGTACTCGGTGTCGCTGGCCGCATGGATTCCTACAAATCCACCTCCCTGCTGGATGTACGCCTGAAATGCCACCTGCTGAAGCGAGTCGAGCACGTCGCCTGTGGTATTTAAAAAGACCACCACCGCAAACCGAGCCAGCGAGTCGGGATGAAAATAGTCCGGATCCTCTGTAGCGATTACCGAGAATCCGTGTTCGGCCCCAAGTGCCCGAAGCGCCGCAATCCCATCTGGAATGGACGCGTGCCGGTAGCCTTCCGTCCGGCTGAAGACCAACACCTGAAAGGCGGCAGGTTTTTCAGCGGGATCCTTTCCGGCCAGCGAGCAGGCGCTCCACGCCAGCAATCCTCCCAGCAACAGACGAAGCAAGTGCATGGTATTGCTTCCCGCAGGCATCATACAGAGTCCATGGCCTACGGCTGGCGTTCACGAGCGAAGGCGGCGTCAAAGGCAGCGGCCGACGGGGGGAAGTCCAGGGCCTTTACGCGCGCGCAGGCTTCGCGGGCGCCGTGCTCCCGTTCCATTCCGATATCCTCCCACTCGATAGAAAGCGGTCCGTCATAGCCAATCCGGTTCAGCGCCCGAATAATCTCCTCGAACCGGATATTACCGCGGCCAATCGAGCGGAAATCCCAGTAGCGGTCGCGGTGCCCGAAAGGCAGGTGTCCTCCGAAGACTCCGGAGCGTCTGGGGACGGGCGACCACCAGACGTCCTTCATGTGCACGTGATAGATGCGGTCCGCAAAGCGTTCGATAAACGCCACGTAGTCAACGCCCTGGTATCCCAGGTGGCTCGGGTCGTAGTTAAAGCCGAAGGATTCGCGATATCCAATGGCTTCCAGGGTGCGCTCGGCCGACGCAATGTCGAAGGCAATCTCGGTTGGGTGCACTTCAAGCGCGAAGCGCACGCCCACTTCCTCAAACACATCCAGGATGGGATTCCAGCGGCGGGCAAAATCTTCGTAGCCTCTTTCAATCATGCCGGGTAGCAGGGGCGGAAAAGCGTACAGGAGATGCCAGATACTACTGCCAGTAAAACCATTGACGACCTTGACTCCCAGCTTAGCGGCCGCTCGAGCGGTGTCCATCATTTCCTGCGCCGCGCGCTGCCGCACGCCTTCCGGGTCGCCGTCGCCCCAGACGTGCGGCGGCAGAATTGCTCTGTGTCGTTCATCGATAAGGTCGCAGACGGCCTGTCCCACCAGGTGATTGCTGATGGCCCAGACCTTCAACCCGTAGCGTGCCAGCAATTCCAGTCGCTGCTCGCAATAACCTTCTTCTTGGAGGGCGCGTTGCACGTCGAAGTGGTCGCCCCAGCAGGCCAGTTCCAGGCCGTCGTAGCCCCATTCGCTGGCCTTTTTGGCGAGCGTCTCCAACGGCAGGTCAGCCCATTGTCCGGTAAACAGAGTAACCGGTCGTGCCATGCTATTTCTCCAGGTTTTACTGTCAACGAAGTTATGCTTCTGGAGGCGTGTAGCGTGCATCCACCCAGGCGCGGCGGCGGCCACTTTCCAGGGCCGTCAGGATGAAATGCACGCCTCGCGCCCCATCCTGCACCGTTGGAAAGTCCAGATCCAGCGGATCGGGTTTTTCACCTGCCAGCCGCGCTTTGAGCGTCCGCGCAAAATTCAGGTAAATGTTGGCAAACGCTTCGATAAAAGCTTCAGGATGACCGGCGGGCAGCCGTGAAGCGCGCCGGGCAGCCGGTGCCAGGTATTCGTTTCCTCGCTTGTAGACTTCCTCGGGCCGATCCGGATAGCGCACGTACAGGTAATTCGGTTCTTCCTGGTGCCACTCCAGGGAGGCTCGGGTGCCATAGATCCGAATGCGCAGGTTATTTTCCTCGCCGACCGATACCTGAGAAGCGTATAGAATACCCCGCGCGCCGTTCTGGTAGTGCACAAGCAGGTTCGCGTCATCTTCGACCTGGCGTCCGGAAACGAACGTTGTAATATCGGCGCAGAGCCGATCCAGCTCCAGGCCGGTGATGTAGCGCGCCAGATGCTCGGCGTGCGATCCGATATCCCCCAGGGCACCGGCGCCGGCCCGTCTGGGATCCGTACGCCAGGCTGCCTGCTTCTGGCCGGTCTGCTCCAGGGGCGTGGCCAGCCAACCCTGCGGATATTCGACCACAATCTTGCGGATATCGCCCAGCAGACCCTCCTGCACCAGAGCCCGCGCCTGTTTGACCATGGGATAGCCCGAGTAGTTGTGAGTCAGTGCAAAGAGCACGTTGTGGCGGGCTACCAGTCGGCACAGATCTTCGGCATCTTCCAGCGTAGTGGTCATGGGTTTGTCACACACTACATGGAAGCCGGCCTCAATGAACGTCTTAGCAATGGGGTAATGCAGATGGTTAGGTGTAACAATGGAAACAAAGTCAATGCGTTCTTCAGGGGGCAGAGCCGCCTCCTTTTCGGCCATCTCCTCATAGGAACGGTACACGCGTCGGGGATCCAGATGGAGCAGGGCCCCCATGTGACGCGACTTGTCTGGATCTGACGAGAACGCCCCGGCCACCAGCTCAATCTCCCCATCCAGCGCGGCGGCCTTGCGATGGACGGCCCCGATAAACGCTCCGGGCCCTCCTCCGACCATTCCGTATCGAAGTTTACGAGACAACGGCATGGCTGCTATCGGCTTTTAGAAACGCAATTGCGCAAGGTATTCGTAGCTCCGCCGGATGCTGGCCAGCGGATCTTCAGGTTGATCGTGCTCCACGAAATAATGCTGGAGCTGGGTGCCGACTGCCTGCGCAAAAATGCGGGCAAAGTCGATCGTCCCCTGTCCAACATCTACCATCTGTCGATCTGCCGTCATGTCTTTTACATGGCAGAGCAGAAAGCGTCCAGGATATTGTTGGAGGTACGGTATAGGATCATGGCCGGCATAGGTGATCCAGTACAGGTCCAGCTCCATTTTGACCAGATCGGCATCCGTTTCGGCCAGGAGCACATCGTAGGGAATCTGCTCTTCAACCGGAGCAAACTCAAAGTCGTGGTTGTGATAGGCAAACTGCACCCCGGCTGCTTTACAGGCTTCGCCCCAGCGGTTAAAGCGTTCGGCCCAGCGCCGATAGTCGTCGAGAGTCTGACGCTGCTCAGGAGGCAGCCAGGGCACCACTACATAGCGATGTCCCAGCACCTGAGCGGTCTCCAGCGTAGCTTCCAGATTTGCTTCAAGCGCCTGATAGGGCACATGTGTAGCAGGAGCTGAAAGGCCCAGATGGTCAAGCATCTGGCGTAATTCCTGAGGGGTATAGTTGAAATAGCCTGCGAACTCTACCTCCTGGTAGCCGATCTCGGCCACGCGTTCAAGCGTTCGCGGTACGTTCTGCGCCA
Source organism: Rhodothermus profundi (assembly GCF_900142415.1). NCBI lineage: Bacteria > Pseudomonadati > Rhodothermota > Rhodothermia > Rhodothermales > Rhodothermaceae > Rhodothermus > Rhodothermus profundi. The sequence continues at coordinate 93,235 of NZ_FRAU01000008.1, read as the reverse complement.
TAAGCGTCCGCACCGTGTAGAGTTGCAGGCCGATGCGTTCCAGGCGCCGCGTGCCTGCTGGAGCGCCCGAGGCAGCCTGCGAGGTTTCATCGGAGGGACGGCAACCCAGCGCGATGGTCGCCAGACTTCCCAGCGTGAGCCCTCCAGCCGTTCGCAGAAAGTGGCGTCGGTTCATACGCTAAATAACATAAATGCTGGTGAAGGAATGCGCTCATCACGCCCAGGCGCGGCCGATCTGTTCGTAAGGCACGCAGGCGTCGTAGCGTCCCGGCACCAGGTTCAATTGCAACTCCTGCGTAGCCCCTACCTCGGACGTGTAGTAGCCTACAATGGTTAATTCCTTCATTATCCGGAAAAATGGCCGCAGCTCCACGGTCAGCGTGCGCGGTGGACGCCCCCGCGCCATGTCTTCTGCTGACGTGTCGGGGCCGTCCACAATCTGTCCGGTTGACCGGTCGATGACCACGCGCTGCGGTTCCGCATGCCTAGCCTCCTCTTCCAGTTCGCGTAGCAGTTGCACCTGCTGTTCCTCTGAGGCCTGCACAAACGGCTGCCCGAACCGTTCTTGCGCCAGTGCATCCACCCGCGCCAGTTCGCGCAGGAAGTGCTCGCGCTCGGCCGCATACATCCAGTCGGTGAGCATGCGGTCGATGAATTCCGGCACGCCTGCTGCCCGGGCGCCGGGCGTATCAGTTTCGGGAAGAATTCGCTCCGCAATGGTAGCTACCAGCTCGTGCTGAGCAGTCGAAAGCGTCTGGAGGCGATAGGTGCCTGGCGCCGAACCGGCCCGGCAGCCTCCCAGCACGCCTGCTACGGTCGAAAGCGACAGCGCCCCACCGGTCAGGAGAGCCAACTGTCTTAACGCTTCACGTCGATCCATACGTTTATGCGCCCAGGTTTACAGATTGCCTTTCTTAAGCTGTTCAACAGCGTAGTGCGCTGCTCGCGCTGTCAGTGCCATGTACGTAAGCGATGGATTCTGGCAGGCCGACGAGGTCATGCAGGCCCCATCGGTTACGAACACATTTGGCACGTCGTGCATCTGGTTGTATGCGTTCAGCACCGACGTCTTCGGGTCCCGTCCCATGCGAGCCGTTCCCATCTCGTGAATCCCTTCGCCGGGCTTATAGTCGTCGATGAAAGGCCGCACGTTTTTCCCACCGGCAGCCTCCAGCATTTCGGCCGCTGCATTGGCCATATCCTCCCGCATTTTCAGCTCGTTCTCACTCAGCGTGCAGTGGATGCGCAGCACCGGAATGCCCCAGGCATCGGTTACTTCTGGATCCAGCTCCACATAGTTTTCATAGCGCGGCAACATCTCGCCAAAGCCCGTCAGCCCCATACGCCAGGGTCCTGGATCGCGCAATGCTTGCTTAAGCGACGCGCCAAAGCCATCCATTTCGGCCCCGCGCCACCAGCTTCCCCGGCTGGCTCCTCCCTGATAACCATATCCTCGCAAAAAGTCTGGGTGCCGCGAAGCCCGGTCTCCCAGGTTGCGGAACCGCGGGATGTAAATACCATTGGGCCGATTTCCAACGTAGTATTTGTCTTCAAATCCCGGGAATTCAGCCACTGCTCCTACCTTGAAATGGTGATCCATGAGATAGTGGCCCAGCACGCCGCTCGAATTGCCCAGACCGTTCGGGAAACGGCGCGTCTTTGAATTGAGCAAGATCTGCGTGGTCCCCAGCGTGGAGGCGCACAGAAAAATGATTCGTCCATAGAACTCCAGCATTTCTCGGGTCTCTCGGTCAATCACCCGCACCCCCACTGCTCGGTCTTTTTCTTCGTCGTAAATCACGCTGTGCACGATGCTGTTGGGACGCAGGGTGAGATTGCCGGTCGCCTGAGCCGCCGGGAGCGTGCTGCTCAGGCTGCAAAAATATGCGCCGGGCGTGCACCCCCGGCTGCACGGCCCGCAGTAGTGACAGGCGCCTCGTCCATTATGGGGTACCGTCAGGACGGCACTCCGCCCAATGGTCATTTTGCGCCCCGGGAAAGCCCTTTCAATGCGCTCTTTGACATATTGCTCTACGCAGTTCATGGGCATCGGGGGCAGAAACTGCCCATCGGGGAGCTGCGGCAGTCCTTCCGCCTGCCCACTAATGCCTGCAAAACGCTCGACATAATCGTACCATGGTGCGATGTCTTTGTAGCGGATTGGCCAGTCGATGGCAATGCCTTCCCGCGCATTGGCTTCAAAATCCAGATCACTCCACCGGTAGCTCTGGCGTCCCCACATGATAGAACGACCGCCCACCTGATCGCCTCGAATCCATAGAAAGGGCTTGTCGGGATCGTAGGTATAAGGATTTTCCCGGTCGTTAATGAAAAAGTGAATGTTGTACTCATTGACGGGACCTGCCTGCATTTGAATAAAGTGGTCTTCGAGCATTCGCCTGCGATCTTCCAATCCCCGAAAAGGCGTCTGCCAGGGCGGCATGTGCTCGGTAATGTAGTCCTTACCGTGCGTAACCGGCCGGCCGCGTTCCAGAACCAGCGTCTTCAGCCCCAGTTCGCAGAGTTCTTTGGCGGCCCAACCTCCTGAAATGCCAGAACCGACCACAATGGCATCATACACCTCCGGCGGACGCGCCACGAACACGCGCTTCTTCATGAGACCTTCTCCGTTGTACAAACTTTATTTCATCAGATAAATTGAAAATACCATGGGCGTTGCTTTTTTGCAAACAGAGAAACCGGTTCCATACGGGCTGCGCGCTGGTTCCTCTTAGTGATTACTGTGCTATCTTGAGGGTAACGTCAAGCATCAGCCAACAGGAACGATGGAACGTCTGGGCATTGGCTTTATCGGAAGCGGTTTTATTACACGCTTTCACATTCAGTCGTGGCAGGCAGTTCGCGATGCGGATATTCGAGGCATCTGGAGTCCCAACCGTTCGCATGCCGAAGCGGCGGCTGCGCTGGCCCGTGAGCTGCGCGTTGGGGATGCCCGCGTGTTTGACTCCATTGAGGCGATGGTAGCTGATCCGTCCATTGATGCTATCTGGATCTGTGGTCCCAATCATACCCGTCTTGAAAATTTAGAAGCTATTGTCGATGTGCTGGAACGAGGCCGCGGTGAACTGGTCGGTGTAGCCTGCGAAAAACCGCTGGCCCGCAACGTGGCCGAAGCGCAGCGCATGGTTGCGCTGGTAGAGCGAGCTGGCCTGCTGCATGGCTATCTGGAAGACCAGCTTTTCACTCCGGCGATTCGACGGGGTCGCGAGATTATCTGGAAACGCGGAGCGGCATTGACCGGGCGTCCCTATCTGGCCCGGGCTGCCGAAGAGCACAGTGGCCCGCATGCCCCGTGGTTCTGGTCCGGCCGCCTGCAGGGCGGAGGCGTGCTTAACGACATGATGTGCCACAGCGTCGAAGTTGCTCGTTTTTTGCTGACCGAGCCGGGGAAACCCCGCCAGAGTATTCGTCCGGTCAAAGTCACGGCCCAGATCGCCAGCCTGAAGTGGTCGCGTCCGGAATATGCCGCCTGGCTCAGAGAGCACATGGATCCGAACCTAGATTACGAGCACCATCCAACCGAAGACTTTGCGCGGGCCACCATTGAGTTTGTAGACGAAGCAGGCCGCTCGCTTATTGCCGAAACAACCACCTCCTGGAGCTACGTGGGTCCTGGCCTGCGTTTGACCGCCGAATTACTGGGCCCGGAATACTCATTGCAGGTTAACTCCCTGGACACAGGTGCCCGGCTATTTTTCAGCCGGCGCGTGCAGGGGGAAGCCGGAGAAGATCTGGTCGAAAAGCAAAATGCCGAGCAGGGCTGGATGCCGCTGGTAGGCAACGAGGCCGCTGAGTACGGTTATGAATGGGAAAATCGCTACTTTGTGCGCTGCTTCCTGGAAAGGCGTCAGCCGGAAGAAGACTTTTATGCTGGTCTGGAAGTCGTTGAGTTGCTTATGACAGCCTACATGAGCGCCGAGCAGGAACGCACGCTCCCCTGGAAACCGGAGGGTCTGGAAACCTTCGTGCCTGCCGTCGCGCAGGGCACCTGGCAACCTATCCGGCGATAAAGGAGGCAGCTCGTTCGTTAAGTTTCTTTACCTGGGATCGCGTAATTACAATGGCCAGCCCGGGCGATAGGTCGGGCGGATGTATTCTTCTGGGACCTCAATGTTGGTCACGCGCATCGCCGCCGCATCCCATTCGATGGTGCCGCCCAGCCGCACGGCCAGATTCCCCAGCAGCACCATTTCCGTGAGCGGTCCGGCGTAGTCGGGAAAGTTCGATCCAGCCTGTCCCCCTTCTTTGCATGCCTGAATCCACTCTTGATAGACCCCGGGTGAGCGCGGATAGCGCGGCTCAGGGGCATCGGCCAGCCACTCCTGGTGACGGCGTTCTGGAATCAATCGTGGATTTTCCCCATAGGTCTCCGCAATGAGCACGCCTTCGTCGCCCACAAACATTTGCCCGTTGGCCATGGGTGGCCAGGGTCGATCTTTCTCCCACTGGGGCGGACGCGGCGGTGCCAGGCTTCCATCGCGCCAGATCAGGCGCAGCGCGGGTCGGCTGTCGCGGGCCTCAAACTCATAAATCACGCGTGAAACCAGGGGCGCCGTCTCCGGGAAGACAGGGGTCGTCTCGGCCGTTACGCGCACGGGGTCGCGCAGGTCGAAGGTCCAGAACGCTGCGTCCATGATGTGACAGCCCATGTCGCCCAGCGCACCGGTACCGAAGTCCCACCAGCCCCGCCATTTGAACGGCAGGTAAGCCGGATGGTAGGGACGCTCTGGAGCTGGTCCCAGCCATAGATCCCAGTCCAATGTAAGCGGCACATGGTAGGCTTCTAGCGGTCGCTTGATCGCCTGCGGCCAGATCGGCCGGTTCGTCCAGCAATGAATTTCTCGCACCGTGCCAATGGCTCCGGCTTCGATCCATTCGCGAATCTGGCGCGTGCCTTCGCCAGCATGTCCCTGGTTGCCCATTTGCGTGACCACGCCCTTCTCGCGGGCCGCCTCGGCCAGGCGTCGCGCCTCATAAATGGTGCGCGTAAGCGGTTTTTCACAGTAGACGTGCTTGCCCATCTGAATTGCCATCATGGCTGCCGGAGCGTGCGTGTGGTCAGGCGTGGAAATGACCACGGCATCGATGCGTTTTTCTTCCCGCTCCAGCATGACCCGAAAGTCTTTGTAGCGCGGGACGTCTGGAAAAGCGCGATAGGTGTCCGCAGCGCGTTCATCGTCCACATCGCAGAACGCCACCAGGGTTTCGCTGGCCACGCCCCGTACGTTCCAGGCGCCGCGTCCTCCTACCCCAATGCAGGCGATGTTCAACCTGTCGCTGGGCGGGACGAATCCACGGCCTAGTACGTGCCGGGGCACCACCATGAAGGCAGCTCCTGCTGAAGCCACGGTGCCCAGAAAGCGGCGTCGTGATATGCGCTGGCCCGCCATCTTTCACGTCGGGTTGGTTTTGCAGGAAAATGTATCTGCGGCGATCCGATCCTTCGCGGCTCCGCGCACCGTCAGCGTAGCGGACGAATCCGGATGTTGCGATACCAGACCGGATCGCCATGATTTTGCAGCGCAATGTGTCCTTCGGATGCTTTGCCGAAATTCGGGTAAGCCCGAAACTTGCTGGCTGCCACACGGGCGTTCCAGTCGGCACTGCCCAGCTCATATTCGACCACTTTCTGGCCATTGAGCCAGTGTTCTACGTGCGTGCCGTCCACAACAATGCGCGCCTGGTTCCATGCTCCGGCTGGTCGGACGGCCTGCGGATCGGTCGGATAGAGCGCATAGCAGGCCCCGGCACTTGTCTTTGGGTCGTTGCCGTTTGGATGGCCCGCATTGTCCAGCACCTGATACTCCGGTCCACTCATCCACGGCGCCTCGTATTCCTCAGTCACCCGATACATAATGCCGCTGTTGCCACCGGGCGCAACCTTCCATTCCAGCTCCAGCACAAAATCCCCGAACTGCGCCCTGGTGATTAGATCTCCACTGCCTTCGCCGGTGCAGTGCAACGTCCCGTCTTCTGCTATCTGCCAGCAGGGCGGGATCGTCTCGCTTCGGTAGCCGCGCCAGGCGTCCAGGCTGGTTCCATCAAACAGGACGATCCAGCCATCAGATGTGTCGGCTGCGGCCGTTTGCCTGGTCGCTACGTCGGAGCGAGAAGGTCCGCAGCCCAGCATCCAGACGCCCAGCAGCACAATTCCCAGGTTGCCTATACGACTCATCGGTTTTTGGGGTCTTTTTGGGTTTCTTCGGCCAGCAGGGTGCGCACGCGCTCCAGCAGCCTTTTGGTTGCCCGAATGCCGCTGGGTTCATCCAATCGATTCCCTTCGTACTCAATGCCAATGTAGCCGCGATAGCCTGCTGCCTGCACGATGCGCAGCAACCGCACGTAATCCAACCGCGTCTCGTTGCCTTCGTCGTCGAAGTCGTACGACTTGGCACTTACCCCTTTCGCAAACGGCATCAGCTCGGCCAGTCCCTGATAGGGATCGTACCGGGTGGTGGCGTCGATGCGCCAGTTGCCGAAGTCCGGCAGCGTCCCGCATCGAGGATGATCTACCAGGCGGATGAGGCCTGCCAGCCAGGCACCGTTGCTTGACAGCCCGCCGTGATTTTCTACGAGCACGTTCAGCCCATGCGCGGCGGCGAATTCGGTCAATCGACGCAATCCATCGGCCGCCAGCTTTTGCTGCTCCTCATAGCTGCCTTCGCTGGCGGCGTTGACCCGAATGGAATGGCAGCCCAGAAAGCGGGCAGCTTCTACCCATTTGTAATGGTTTTCGACAGCCTGGCGGCGTTTCTTCGGATCCGGGTCTCCCAGGCGCCCTTCCCGGTCGCACATGATCAGCAGGCTGCGCACGCCTTCGCCCTCGGCCCGTCGCTTCAGTTCCCGGAGATAGGCCCGGTCACGTGCCCGGTCGAAAAAGAACTGATTGACATATTCGACTGCTTCCAGGCCAAACATCTGGCGGGCCACCACGGGAAAGTCGAGCGCGTCCAGCTTTCCGCTAAAAATGGTGCGGTGCAGCGACCACTGGGCCAGGGAAATCCGGAACCAGGGCATTGCCGCTGTCCTGCCGGCCAACTTCTGACCGAAGCCGGCGACCAGCAACGCCGAAGCCTGCTGCAGAAAGTCCCGTCGGGTCATGCGTTTCATCATTTTTCCACCGTGGCCGGAGCGCTTGCCGGAGCCGGCGCCTGTTCCACCCGGTCGTTGAACAGCAGACCGAACAGCACCATCACCACCGCTGCAAACACGGCTGGAATGAGCCAGAACTGTTGCCAGGCCTCCAGCGTCAGTGCCTGCGCGCCATTCAGGAAGCTGTTGTACAGGTTTCCGGCTACCTGGGCCCCGATCAGCATACCCAGCCCATAGGTTACCAGCACGAGCATTCCCTGCGCCTGCCCGCGAATTTCCGGCGTTGATTTTTTATCGACGTAAATCTGGCCCGTCACAAAGAAGAAGTCGTAGCAGATGCCATGCAGCAGAATGCCCAGAATGATCATCCAGAAGATAGCCTCCGGTGCAGCCAGCGCAAACAGGACGTAGCGCAGCACCCAGGCGCCCATTCCCACCAGCAGCATCCACTTGACGCCCAGCCGCGCAAAAAACAGCGGCATCAGCAGCATAAAGACAACCTCAGACATCTGCCCGAGCGTCTGCGTGCCGGCAATGTTCTGAAAGCCCGTTGCTTCCAGGAAAAGCTGCGTAAAGTTGTAATAGGCGGCCAGCGGAATGCAGATCAAAAAGGAGCTGACCAAAAACACGTAAAACGGCTTGCTCCCCAGTTGCTGCAGAGCATCCAATCCTACAATGCTCCGAATGGACACGCGCTGCCCGGCAGCCGGCGGAGGCGTATGCGGCAGCGTGAAGCTATACACGCCCAGCAGGATGCTGGCTACAGCGGCCGTGTAAATGGGGAGCGGTGTCTGCTCGGGCAGCCGTCCTTCTGCTACAAACCCTTTGAGCACGAAGCTTACGAACAATCCGGCCACAATCCAGCCAATTGTGCCAAATACACGGATCAGCGGAAACTGCTTCTCCTGACTCTGAATGTGGTGAAACGCCAACGAGTTGGCCAATCCCAGCGTGGGCATATAGCACAGGTTGTAAAGCAAGAGCAGTAGAATAAAGATAACCGGAGCTCCACTAAACTGCGGCACCAGTAGCATCACAAGGCCGCCCAGTAAGTGCAGCACGCCCAGCACCTTCTCGGTAGCAAAGTAGCGGTCCGCTACCAGGCCCAGAAAAAACGGCGCTGCAATCGCTGCAATGGGATTCACGGTGTAGGGCCAGTGCGTAAGCGTGCCCATCCCTTCAGCGGCCATATAGACAGCCACAGATGTGTACCAGGCCCCCCAAATAAAAAATTCCAGAAACATCATAGCGCTGAGCCGCGCACCGAGAAACCGTTTCATGGCTGCAGGAAGACGGTTGATAGGTGAAAGCGCTTATACGAGATGTCAAAAAGTTTAGAACAAAAAAATGGAAAAATTCAAGTCTTGAACCCTTTTCTTTTTATTGGAAGCGATTCCATCTCAGCGAGCCTTATGGGGTGTCTGTTTCAAGCCCTGCTAAGTAACGCCGGGGTTCGGGGCGATCGGGGGCCAACCGAAGCGCCCGCTCCCAGGCGTGCCGGGCAGCTTCCCGGTTTCCCTGCCGGGCATGCAGAATGCCCAGATTGATCCATCCATCGACAAACGTTGTGTCGCGTCTCACAGCGCGCTCCAGCAGGGCAATAGCCTGGTCTTCGCGGCCCATCAGAAGATGCAGAATAGCCATGTTATTCAGAAACTCCAGATTGCCTGGCTCCAGAAAATGGGCTACCTGATAGGCGTAGAGCGCCTCCTGATACTGGCCCAGCCGTCGCAGCAGCGATCCCAGCGTGGCATAGGCATACGGATCGCGAGGCGTGTTCGCTACCAGCAGCTCTGCCTGCTCCACGCGGGCCTGAAGGGCACGCAGCGCTTCCGCCCGTTCCAGCATGCGGCGGGCAGCTTCCGTCTCCCCCAGTTGGTGCAACACGCGTCCCAGGCTGTAATGGGCCGCCTGATGCCAGGGGGCCTCCTGCACCACGGCTTCAAGCAGCGGACGCGCCTGCGCTGGCTTTCCGGTTAGCCGGAGCAGGTTGCCCAGCCGATAGCGTGCCACCAGACTCTGCGGTGCCAGTTTCCAGGCGCGACGGGCAGCCTGGAGCGCTTCGGCATAGCGTCCTTCGTCTTCGTATAGTTCGGCCAGGTCAAGCCAGGCTTCGGCGTAGGTGCTGTCGTACGCCAGGGCGGTTTCAAAAGCAAGCCGCGCACTGTCGGGCTTTCCCAGTTCCAGATAGGCCCGGCCGATACCGCGCCACGAAAGCGCATTGGGACGCTGCGCCAGTTCCTGCCTGAAAAGCGTAATCGCTTTCCGAAACTGCCCCCGGCGGGCCGCATTGTTGGCCAGGTTGTGCCAGAGACCTGGATAAGTGGGTGCCCGTCGGGCTACTAGCCGGTAGAGGCTATCGGATTCGTTGAGCAGCCGCATGTGCGCGTAGACGCGCCCTTTGAAGAACAGAATAGCTGGATGATCGGGTTGAAGCGTTGCGGCACTGTCGGCCAGGAGAACAGCCTGCGTGAACTGTTGCTGCTGCAACGCTTGTTCTGCCTGGTTCAACAGCGCCTGCGCCCGGGGCTGAAGCGGAAGATAAGCGGAAGGAACCGGGCGACATGCCCCTGCAGTCAGCAGCAGAACGATCAGCCCTCCCCCCCATCCGATTCGGTTATGCTTTCTCATTTTTGCCTGGCTTCGTACGCAGCCTGCGCCAGTGTTTCCACGGGCTGTCCCGTCCCTTCCACCAGGCGGACCTCCTGGTCGGCTGCAAAGGGACCAAAGCGCTCACGCAACCCACTGGCCCATGTTACCTCCACAGCCTCCACGCGCGCAGCGGCTCCCAGACCGAATGTCAATGTCTTTTCCGAAACGGCCAGGTAGCTACCGCCGGTACGGACCCGTTGCTCCAGGGGTCGCCCTGCTACCCACACCACGACCTGACTGCTGATGCCCTGTGGATGGCTTTTTGTGCCGACAAGCTGCACGCGCAGATAATGCCCGGCGCCTTTTGTATCGTTGCGCCACAGATGCGCCGGTCCATGGTTCTCAACCACCAGAATGTCTACCAGTCCATCCCGGTTGAAGTCGCCATAGGCAGCGCCGCGGGCAACAAGAGGCTGCGCCAGCACACCGCCTATCACGGGTGCAATGTCCGTAAAAAAGCCATTGCCATCATTTAAAAAGAGGTGCGGGGGCTGGGCGTAGGTAATGCCATCCTGCACGCGTTCAATTTCATCCTGCACGTGTCCGTTTGCCGCAAACAGGTCCAGATCGCCGTCCAGGTCGACATCAAACAGGAAGAGTCCAAACGTGAGCGTTTGCAGGCTCTGACGGCCCACCTTAGAGACAGCAGCCCGGTCAATAAACAGATCGTTACCGATGTAGCGATAAACGCCAATCATTTCTTTAGAAAAGTTCCCTACAAACAGACTGACCTGTCCGGTTGTGTCGACCACGCCTGCGTCGAGCCCCATACCGGCACGTGCTTTTCCGTTTTCATCATAAGCTACCCCACTGGTCAGCCCGATGTCGGTGAAGGTCCCGTCGCAATTGTTGCGGTAGAGTTGATCCGGCTGCGTATCGTTGGCTACATAGAGATCCGGGCATCCGTCGCGGTTGTAGTCGGTTTCAGCAACCCCGAGCGTTTTGCCAGGTGCCGGCACAAATCCGGCTTTTTCGCTTTCGTCGGTGAAGGTGCCGTCGCCATTGTTGCGGAAAAAATAGGGAGGAATTCCGGTGTAGGCTTCGGGGGTGCAGTAGCCTTTGGTTTTCTCATCAAGCGAGCACCAGAGGTCGGTTTCCGGAGTCCAGTAGACATAGTTTCCCACGAACAGGTCTAGATCACCATCGCGGTCGGCATCGAAAAAGAGCGCCGAGCTGCTCCAGACCGAGTCGCCTGCTACCCCGGCCTCGTCGGTTACGTCGGTGAAGGTGCCGTCGCCATTGTTGCGGAGCAGGATATTTTTCCAGAGCGTGGTAAGGTACAGGTCTTCGTCGCCGTCGTTGTCGTAGTCGGCAGCAGTAATGCCAATGCCATAGGCAGTGAGCTGGCCGAGTCCGGCCTCGTCGGTTACGTCCGTGAAGGTACCATCGCCATTGTTGCGAAAGAGCCAGAGGGGCCGCACCCAGTCTTTGTCGCTATGGCCGGGCCAGACGCCGCCCCCTACCAGCACAATGTCGAGCCAGCCATCGCCATTGTAATCCACAAAGCCGCACCCCGAGCCCATAGATTCAGGGAACCATTTCTGCCCGAAGGCACCGGTTTCATGCCGAAAGATGTGCAATCCGGCCGTTTCCGTTACATCGGTAAAGGCGATCTGCACCGCCGTCATGGAGGCGGTTGTTTCATCGGCCGGCTGCACCGGCCTGGCCTGCTCACAGCCGATTGCCAGCAGCGCCAGCAGGCCGTAGCCAATTCGTTTACGCATCGTCTGTAGCATGTTGCCAGGCCAGGATTAGACGCTCCTGCGTGTTGGGTCCTACGGGATGCAGCTCGTGTTCATGGATAGGTTGCGCTTCGCGGTTGGCCATCGGATGGCGGTGTTTGTACGGCGTGCTCCAGGCCGGCGCGTCCTCGTCAATTTTATGGTATTCATAGCGCGCCTTTGCCTCCTGAAAAGCTTCGGTGCGCCCCAGGGCCCCCAGCGCCAGCATGCGGTTGTAGAGGCCGCCCAGGTCCTCCGGATCAATAGTCAGGATGCGATCAAACCATCGAAGTGCTTCTTCGTAGCGTCCTGAAAGATAGTGGACGCGACCGATTTCCTGCAGCAGCACCCGATCAAGGGGGTAGCGAGCGGCGACCTTCATCCACTCTGCCAGCGCCTGATCGTAATTGCCCTGCCGCTGATAGATTTTGCCGCGGAAATAGGCGGTCTTCAAATAGCCGGGGCGTCGGCGTTCGGCTTCTTCCAGGGCGGCCATAGCTCGCTCCAGTTGCCCTTCCGCAATCAGCACACGTGCCAGATTAATCGGCCCTTCGGGGTTGTCCGGGGCCAATCGGCTTACCTGTTCGAAAGCAGCCAGTGCCCGCCGCGTATTTCCTTCCAGGAAGAGCCCGATACCATAGTCGTTCCATCGCTCCCAGAGGGGAACGTTGCTTTCGGGAATTTTTCCGGCGACGCGCCGCGCCGATGCAATGACAGTTACCGGTAGGTCCGGCGCATGGCGGTCTTCGGCCAGGATCCACCGGCGGTAGTCCACCTCCGGGGTGGCCAGTGAGTCTGGTTGACCGGGAGCTACCTGGCCCCGGAACGTCCAGTTGTGGAAGTACCACTTGAATTTTCGATGTTTGAAAGCAACCGTTAGCTCCGTAATCTGGCGTCCGGGCGGCACGGTAAATCGGTAGTGCACGGTGCGCGCGGTACCTGGATTGATAACGTTCACATAGACCGGTGTGCGAAAGTCGTGGGGATTGCGTTTGTTGGCTTCCTGCCCGGCCCGGTCAACGAACACCGCGCCAAAGAAGTGGGCGGTTGAGTCAACGCGGCCTTCCGCGTCCAGCAAGCCTGAGGCTACGACAGGCTGGCCTTTGCGGTCGCGCCCGACCACTTCCAGCCAGAGCTCATTCGAGTCGTTGGTGCCGCCGGGCAAGGCGTGGCCTACCTTTCGGTTGCGCACGACCACCGTGAGCTCCACGTGATCACCCGGCTGAAGGACAGGCATCGGTGCATCCGGGCCATAGGTGCGGCCGTTGACGCGCACCAGAAATAGATCGACGGTAGCAATGGAGTCCTGCAGAAAGGCCTGAGTAGCCCGTAGCTGTTCATCATGGCCTTTGAGAAACGGCAGGGCCGTGTTGGCAGCCAGAAAGCGATGGCTCCGCACAAAGCCTCCGTCGTTTCCCTGGTCATCGGAGGGGACCAGCGGCATATGGCAGTCGATACAGGTGCGCGGTTGGCTGGGGAGATAGAAGGAGCGCACCGTGCTTCCGGAGACGCCGCTCATCTGCCAGGCGTCATATTCGTTCTGGCCGCGAAGCCATCGGTAGTAATTGACTTCCGGCGGAAGCCCCACCTTGTGGCAGGTGCTGCAGAACTGCTCGGTTCGGTGCACAGGCCGCAGCATGGCCTCCCGGTGCGGTTCCGGTTTGGCCCGGATAAGCTGCCGGTGCAGCCACTGTCCGAGAGGATTGGTGCTGCGCGCAAAGGGGTATTCGTCTGGTTCCGCAATGACATACCGACCATTGCCGCGCAGGTCGCGCAATCCGGTAATGGCATGACAGGCCAGGCAGGTGATGCCTTCATGAGCGGTCCAGTGCGTGGTGTCGAGCGGCATGCGGTGCCCGAAGCGTCCAGAAAAGAGCATAACCGGATCGTGGCAGGAAGCGCACCAGCGGGCAGCTTCTACCGGTCGGCGCTGGAGCATGTATTCGATAGAGCGCCGGTAGTAGGGGTTGTTGAAGGAAGAAAAACGATGCGCTGAAGCGGCCCACTGCGCATAGATGTCGGGATGGCAGCCGGCCTGTCCGCAGGTCTTCGATCCGGAAAGCGTGGCCTCCTTGAAGAAACCTTCATGAGCCAGAAGCGCCTCAGCAGCAGCCAGCGGTTTTTCCGTACCGGTATCCAGGTAGACGGGATCCGGCTGTTTGAGCCAGGGCACCAGAAAGAACGCCAGCGAGACCACCACACCGGCGCTGAAGGTGAGCGTCAACGGATGGCGTAGTAACTGGCCCCACCGGAGCGCTTCCAGCCCTTCGGGCAGCAAAAAGCGAAACCGCCTACCCCGCTTGAGCGCCACATGCACCAGAAATCCCAGCAGCGAGGTGAACATGGTTACCACGTGCAGCGTCAGCAGCCAGCGCCGGTTTAGCGTGGGCGGGCTCCAGAAAAGCAGGATGCCGCTCAGCAACAGCAATCCCATAGAAAGCGCCGTAAACGCGCCGGCGGCTGTGGCCCGCCGATTCCAGCGGAGCGGCATCGTGCGGATATGGGCCAGCAGAAACAGTAGTAAGGGCACCATCAGCAGCAGCCCGAGCCCGACGTGCACCAGCACGTTGCTCATGTAGAGCAGGGCGGTTGAGCGATCGAACAACACCAGCACCAGACTGTTGAGCAGCATCACCAGGAAGCCGCCCAGCAGGACGCTTACCAGCCGGCGCTGACGGGCCGGGAGCTGAAACAGGCGGTTATGAGGGCGGGGCATACCGTAAGCGCTTCAGAAGTCACTTCCGATGTTCCAGTTCGGCGAGATACTGTCGCAAGGTATCATCATTCGGGCGATAGTGCAAGGCCTGAAGCCAGGCGCGGCGGGCTGCTTCGTAGTGTTTCTGCGCTGCCAGCACGACCCCCAGGTTTAACCAGACGTCGGCCAGCGTCGAGTCGCGTTGTAGCACCTGATAGTAGCGGCGCACCGCGTCCAGCGTGTCGCCCAGCAGCAACGCCAGGTTGGCGCGGTCATTCTGCAGCGCCAGGTTGTCGGGATCCCAGAAAATAGCCACGTCCAGGGCCTTTCGCGCTTCCTCGTATTGCCCGGCCTGCATCAGAAGCGTCGCCAGCTCTTGCCAGGGGCGGGCGCTCTGGCTCTGGTAGGCGTTCAGGCGCGCCTGGCCTATTTTTCCGCTAAGCTGTTGAATCCGATGCGCCCGCTCCAGAAAGAATTGCCCGGCCTCGCGCTCGCCCAGCCGCATCAGGGCCCGTCCCAGATTGTAGTTGGCGCCGCGATGCAGGGGATAACGCGCTAGCACCAGTCGCAAGAAATGCACAGCGTCTTGCAGGTAGCCGTTTTGCAGCAGAAGACGCCCAAAAGCATAGAGGTTGTCCAGATGACCGGGGTTTAACTGCAGCGCCCTCTCTGCAAACGTTAGCGCCTGCGCCAGCCGGCCTTCCTGCTCTTCTAGCTCAGCCAGCCAGCGATACGTTTCGCTCTCCGTGGAATCCGCTGCCAGTGCTTGCATGTAGAACCGGCGCGCTGCTTCCAGGCTGTCGAGCAGAAAACAGGCGCGGCCGGCCTGGCGGTAAATGGCTGCCAGCACGTTTCGTTCGGCCTGCGACTCATAAGAGCGCTCTGCCGACGCCTGGATCAGTTCCAGTTCTTTCAGATAATAGTCCAGGGCTTTTCGGTAGGCGCCCTGCAGAAAGGCCGCGTGTCCCAGTTGAAAATAGACGCCCCGCAGCAGAGGATCACGCACCCGAGCCTGCTGAAACGCCGCAATTGCTTTCTCAAAGGCATTGGCATCCAGCAGGATGCGCCCCTTCAGGAAATAGGCTTCGGCAACAGCTTCCTGGGCAAGCAGACTATCCACCAGCCGCATGGCTCGGTGATAATCCCCTGCCTCATAGGCCTGCCATGCCTGCTGCAATGGCGCGCGCTGTTGCGCCGGCAGCAACGAGGAGGAAGCAGGCATGGGATTGTTTTCCCCACAGCCCATTTCCAGAAGCACCAAGACCCCCACCAGTCCTCCGTATACGAGCGTCCGCAGCACGACTATGCATTTTTGTCCTGGAATATACAACAGGAAAGACCCCGAAAATCGTTGTTTTCGATTTCCGGGGCCTGGAATGCTTCAGCGCTCTTCTGGGCCGCGTTTCAGAAGGCCAGTTGCAATCCCAGCCGATGCACGTTATCGAAGATGCCAAAGGAAGTGTAGACATAGTCCACGCCAATGCGGAAGCTCCGGGTGCTCAGCCGCACCCCGGCTCCCAGGTTGAAGCCCTGCTCATCGGTTGGGTTCACGTAGCCAGCCCGCAAGAAAAGCAGATCCATGAACGCATATTCTGCGCCCACCTTGATCTGTTCTGGGTAGTCGCGGGGGCGAACGGCTTCGACGTTAAGCCAGAGGGCATGCAGGGTATTGCCCGGCGCTACCAGGTCCATCAAGTTATAGGTAGCTCCAATCTGAAAAGTCAGCGGCAGTTCAAAGCTTTCTTCCACGTAGGTGAGCTCGCGCGAAAAGTTACGCACGCTCATTGCAAAGGTCAGGCTCTGGAGCGCTGTGCGATAGAGCACGCCAAAATCTACCGAAACGGTCGACTTCGCGTACCGTTGAGCTCGACCGTCCAGCCCGACCTGCGCAGAACCCAGGTCTTGACGGGCCAGACGGACATGGCCGCCAACGGCAAAGCGATCGGTAATCGCCCGGGCATAGCCAATGCCAATGGCCAGGGCACTGGGACTGTACGTTCCCTGCTCTTCGTATCCCTGCTCATTGGTGGCAAAGATGGTCTTAAGGACCGCCGGGTAGCTGACCGCCACAATGCTCAGCCCAATCACCCCGTACTGCCCATCGGCCGGCCGGTACGCCAAGCTGGCGTAATTGTAGTCGGTATGGTTGATCCATTGCGTCTGGCCTACTGCAAAGTGGAAGGTCTGCCCGAAGTACGCCATTCCGGCCGGATTATAAAAGAGCGACAGCGAGCCATTGTCATCCCGAGCTGTAAGCGCGTCTCCCAGCGCAGCCGCCCGTGGATCGAGTGAGACGCTGAGAAACTTGAACCCGGTCTGCGCAAGTTTTTTGGTTTCAATCTCTGTAACCGGACCGGTATCCTGGGCGTGAAGCTGGCGGCCTGCAGCCAGGCAGGCGCCCAGCAATAAGCCCATGCTTATATGCAGCAGTCGTTTCATAACGTTAACAGATCAATTTTTATACAAATCAGTTAGCGAATAATCACAATGGTTCGGGTTGTCTGTGCCCCTGTCTCGTTGTCGGTGATAACGGCGAAGTAGATACCGCTTGCCACCACCTGACGCGACGAAGTCGTCAGATCCCAGAATTCGTCGCCACTGCCATCGGTGTGTTCGATCACCTTCACCAGCTCGCCAAGCTCTGTGTAGATGCGAATAGTCGCCTGCGGCGGGAGGCCATAGAAGGCGATTTTGTCCTGAATGTCCGGAAAACGCACGCCCAACTCAGCTTCCAGCACGTAGGGATTGGGAACGACCCGCACTTCATCCAGCGAGGCGCCAGGCGGCCTGCGCAGCACGGCAGGCAGGTAGGTCTGCGTCCAATACCGATTGCTTTTCAGTCCGTTGCTGCCGACCGCCTGG
Organism: Rhodothermus profundi; assembly: GCF_900142415.1. Taxonomy (NCBI): domain Bacteria; kingdom Pseudomonadati; phylum Rhodothermota; class Rhodothermia; order Rhodothermales; family Rhodothermaceae; genus Rhodothermus; species Rhodothermus profundi. Next base: position 76,192 of record NZ_FRAU01000008.1, on the reverse strand, counting down.
ATGTAGTAGAAATAATTGACCCCACGGGTTACCTCTGTATCCGTGTAGGACCGGGCATTTCCAGGCAATTCGGCAATTTTCTGATAGATGGTCGAGCTATCCGGAAGCGGAATGCCATAGTAATAGTTCTGTGCTCGCCAGATTTCCCATTTTACCGGATCGGGCTCCCCGGCATAGGTCTCCCATTCCAGCGTGATTTTGTCGGTGCCTGAGGTTACCACAAATCGCCGTGGGGGCCTGGGTGGCTGGGGCACCTGCATGCCGTTGTTCCAGACTTCCAGAATTCGATCAAAGAGCTGGAAGAGAGAATCGCGGGCGGTCATGACCCAGTCGTTCTTGGTCATGCCGACGCATCCCGGTTCGCCTTCGTTGCAGTAGGTATTGGTGGTGGGATTCCAGTAGAAGATGGCCTGGTCGGCCGCGTCACGGCCCAACTGCCGGACCTGCTGTTTATACCAGCGGCCCAGGGCATACGCAAGCTTATCGTTCAGACCGGCAATTCCTTCGGCGATTACGATCCGTACGTTTTCGCCGGGGCCCAGCGTATAGGGACCGAAGCTTTGCACAAATCCATAGCCCCCTTCACTGGGCTGTGGCGGTGCGGTTTGACGGGCAAAATCGCCATCTGGCTGAATGCGCCACGCATGCGGTGGCTTCTGGTCGTTGTAGCGAGGAGGGCCCGCTCCGCTTTTTGTGCCATCTACCAGCCAGTCTCGCTCAAATTGCATCTGGCTGATATCATTGTGATCGTTACGGCTGGTCAGGTCGGCATCGTCCGAATCGAGGATGTCCATCATGCGGGGCTGACCTTCGTCGTGCGACTCATCGGAGGCCGAGCGGTCTGCGTGAACGGTCAGCGTACCGAACATGGCTGCTCCGCCCAGGCGCCCCGTTGTATCGCCGCCGATGTGCGCAATCCAGGGCTGGAGCTCAAACCACATCGGGTTGCCAATTGTGTTGAAGTTGGTCTGGTCGGGCACGTGCCCCAGCCAGGAAAACTGGGCCGCATGATCTTTCCAGAATTCATAGTCTCGGGCAAACCGCTCACTGAACTGTTCGCCCGGCATGTCTTCCCAGTCCGGCACCAGGGCATCGTTCATCGTGTACTTGCCCCACGCAGCTCCTCCATGGCTGTTGTCCCAGGCGCCGGCTGGTGCGTTTGTTTTGTTACGATAGAAGAAAGTGAAGTAAACGTCCTGGAGCGTCTGATCGGGCAGTTCGATCTCTTCATCTTCGTCCACATTGCCGGTGTTTGTAAAGACGTACTCAATGATGTGGTAATCCTGGTGCTGTTCGTTGCTGAACTGATAGGCCCGGCGGCGCACTTCAATGCCCATGGCCGTATGCGCAATGTTTTCGACCATGGCATCAGACGGGATGTTCGGATCGATTTCGTCGGGGACGGCCGGTTTGTCAAAAGACTTCAGTCCGTCCACCAGCACTTCCGGTGCTTCAAACTTGTAGACCAGCTTGATAACATCCTGGAAGTATTCTCCCAGTCCATTAAAACGCGGGCCAATATGCTCAATGCGCACCGGGAACGTTTGTCCGTCCGGCGAGCGCCAGTTCTGCGCGCTGATCCAGAGGCCTCGCCAGTGTCCCCAGTAGGTACCGATCAGGTGGCCGGGCCAGGTGTACGTTCCGTTGTTGCCAATCCCTGCCATGTTTTCTGGCTCAGCGCCGCCGCCCAGATAAGGAGATTGGAGGCGTCCAATAGCCAGCCAGCGCGTGCTCCACTGAGCCTGAGCCGGTGCGGCGACCAGAAGCATCACCAGACAAACACTCAGCCAATATCCCTGGCGGGCTGCCGTGCGTTTGGGCATCAACGTGCTCATATCGCAGCTCGGTTGTTTACGTGGCGCTCAGAAGGAAATCCGAAGCCCGAAGAATACGCGACGCGGATTGAAGAAGGTGAAGAAGTCGGCGTTTGGCATGTCGATGTATGCCTTGTCTTCCAGCACCTTCTTGACAAAGTCAGGGTCGGCCTCGACGAATTCGCTTCCGTTATAGCGATAGTACGTACCGTTCTGGTAGTACAGCGGTCGCGTAGGATCGTTGGGGTCGTCGCTGGAGCCAACCACCGGCGTGCAGCCTGAAGGCGGGCACACCACAATGGGCACAAACTCAACCCCGGGCTTTCGATAATCTCCCGGACGGTCGTTACCTGGCACGAATAGATAGGGCGGGCTGTCCAGTCCTTCAAACGTGCTTGCAGGCAGATGCAACGACTGCAGATAATCTCGCAGATCGTCCGGCCCGGTAAAACCGCTCCAGCGGTTCATGTGCCGAATGTTGAAGACGTTGGTTACATCCATGAAGAACTGCACCTCGCCCAGATCGGTCGTAAATGTTTTGCTCAGGCGTAGATCGAAGTTGTAATAGTCCTTCCAGCGCACGTTGTGCTCAATGCCCCGGACCGGACTGATTCCTTCCACCAGTTGCTGGCCGGTCCACGTGAGCACCTGCCCGGCCCGCCATTCCCCCAGCAGACTCAGGCGCCATCCAGCCAGGGGTCGAAAGCCGTTATAGTTCGGGCCGTAATCTTCGGGCGTGACAAAATCCAGATTAAAACGAGCAAACGGCTCAGGAATCGGCTTGCTCTGATAATGGTCCACAGTTGTCAGCAGATACTGCTGTTGCTGAACCGGATTTTCATAGTTGTAGGTAAAGCCGAAATTCCCGGCTTTACGGGACATGTAGGTATAGTTGATAAAGCCCTGAATCCAGCGCCCTCGGTTTTTGGCGATGGAAATTTCAAAACCGCGCACATCGCCATAATTCCAGGGCCGCGCCACCCAGTAGTCTACCTCCCCGTCAATACTTTCGAAGTTGATATTGCGCGCCTGCAGCGACACGTCGCGGTAGTAGCCAGCGATGCGGAGCAGAAACATGTCGAACAGGTTCTGCTCGAAGCCCAGCTCGTAGGCAACGGTTTTCTGCAACGGTAGATTGGGATTACCAATGCGCCCTACCGCTCCACTGGAGACTTTTTCGACTTCAAACAGAGGAACGGGATCAGGCATCTGTCGGAAGTGCCCATAGTTGAAGTACAGCTTGCTGTTTTCTGAAACCGGAAAGGAAATTCCCAGCCGTGGGCTCAGCGTGAATTGTTTTTTGACCGGCTCTCGGGGCAGCACCTCATCGATTTTGTCCGCTCCGATTACCGGCGTAAAGGCGCGATCATACGGCTCGTAGACATACCACCTGCCGCTCGGGTTGAAGTAGTCGAGGCGAACGCCCAGGTTCGCAATCAGTCCTTTGAATTCCAGCTTGCTCTGCAGATACGCAGCTCCCTGCTGGGGCTTTCGATGCCAGCGATATTTCGGATTGGCATGATGCACAAAGAACGGATCGTCTTCGCCATAATTCATGTTGTAGTCACTTACATGGAACTCAACACCTCCTTTTACTTGCAGGTAGCGGTTAAGCTGGCTGGTCACCGAAGCGCCAAAGACCCAGCGGGATACCTGTGACGTATCATAGGCAACACCTCCATGCCCCCCGATGCGCAGGCCGTTAGCGCTCAGGCCATCCTGCATTCCCTTAGGCTCATAGCCGAACGGCGCCTCATTCAACCGGATCACATTGGGCGCCTGGCAGGCTGGATCGTCGATGGGCCGAATGGCTGGTTCGGGAGTTACGCAGACAACAGGATCGGGCTTTCGGTAGGGAATATGACCGGTCAGGTACTCGGTCTGCACCCGTTGCAGCTGCACCTCGTAGAACGTATTGGGCGTCAGAGCATGCGTAAACTTGGCGCCATAAAGCGTATAGTTAATATCCATCGGGTTGATGACCCAGTCACCGAAAAGGGCGGCGCGAGCGACATGGTCCTCAATGCCTTCCCCTCCGGCAAAAATCATATTTTCCAGGTAATTACGTCCATCCCATGGATAGACGGGCGTGCTTCCATCTACCATGTCGGCTGTGGCCCCATCGGCAATGGAAACCGGACGCACCAGTCCTTTTCGCTTCGACCAGAGCCCTACCAGTTCCAGTTTAGCTCCTGCCGCAACATCGGAGACGAACTTGGCCTGCGTGGTGTAATCCTGATAGGCCCGCCGACGCTGCGGAATGACAAAAGCCGTCTGCGTGCGCCGATGGGAGATCAGGAAGCGTAAATTTCCCAGAGAAGGCCCAAGACCCGGGACGGGCCCTGTAATGGTACCGTCAATCTGATAGTCTGGATCGTCGATGCGATTATTCTTGCGAATCATCCATTCATAGGCCTTCTGCAACTGCTGCGGCGTTACATCATTGCTGGGGTCACTATCATTATTGGCCGGATACGCTGCCGCTGCAGCCTGCCATCCCTCAAAGTCCGGAAATTGATTTTCTGTCCAGTCATCCCAGGCTGCATCCGTGCCGATCATGGCCACCGCCGGATCGAAATACGGCCGCACCCAGAAAGCATCTGGATCGTTCGGCGTGCCATTGAAGGTTTTCGCCTGAGGGGGTGCGTACCGCAGAATCAGATCAACGGTATAGCGATTCGTGCGCGGCTCCTTCATCACGACATTAATGAGTCCGGAGCGCACGTTCCCATACTCGGCCGTAAAGCCTCCAGTCTGCGCCTGCACTTCTTCTACCGCCGTAAAGCTGACGCCCGTGAAGGGAGCGTTTGTGCGCGGATCGGCCAGGTTCATCCCGTCAAGCAAAAAGGCAATCTGGTTGCCTCCATAGCCGCGCACCACGAGCCCTGGCTCAAACCCGGGCTGCAACCCGATTACCTGCACCACATCGGTGGCAACCGGCAGGGCCTCAATCACCGTTGCATCAATGTTGACAATGCTGGCAGAAACATCGGGCTGCACAATCGGCCGCGTAGCCTGCACCACAACCTCTTCCAGCCCAATCGCCGTCTCCTGCAGGGTAAAGTTCACTTCTGTGGTCAACCCCACGTCAACTTGCACATTTTCAACCACCTGCGGCACATAGCCCACAAAAGAGGCGCGAAGGGTATAGGTGCCCGGACGCACATTGATGATGGTATAGTAGCCCTCAATGTCAGTCGTAGCACCCATCGTGGTCCCTTCAATGACCACGTTCACTCCAGGCAGAGGCTCTCCTGTACGGGCATCAACCACGCGACCGGTGATCTTACCGGTCTGAGCCCATGCTCCAGCCGTCCAACAGCCGACCAGTAGCAGCGTGCCCAGGGTTCGTAGCGCGCGTTTCATGGATGCCTCATGTTGGTTTTCAAGATTTCGCGAAAGAAATTAATTAATCATTTTAATTTATTCAAGCTTCAAATAATTTTAACAAAAGTGCATTCTGGCCTCCAACCTCCTCCACTTCTTTGATAGAATCTTCAAAATAGCCTGGATCAAAAAAATCTGGCTTACCAGAACGCTCTCCTCTACCCCGGCATCTGTCCGGCTGCAAAGCTCCTCTAAAACTGCACGCAGCCTTGCCCGCTCTCCCAGACAATCCTGGATCAATATGTCTGCAACCTGGATGGGTCTCCTTCCGACAGGCCGGCCGAGGGGGCAGCTCCCTCCAGCGGTGCTTTTCGCTTTGTATGCACTGCCAGAACCTGAAGCGGGGCATCGTTACGTGCTACCAGCAGCCACTGCCCTCCCTCCGGACGTTGCAGCCAGGCAAGGTGGCGCACCTGGCCACGTAGCACCAGCCCCGAAGTGCCAGGCCGTAAGGCTGTAAAGGCTCCCGCCGCCTGCTGCACCAGCACAACGCCCGGTCCGTGGCCATAGTGTCCTAACGCTGGATTGGCCTCGTCAAAGTTACCGGCTGCTATGACATCCAGCCGACCGTCTCCGGTCAGATCGGCTACCAGCAGCGCGCGCACCGGAAACCATTGCGCTGCCTCGGGCAGCACATGGAGCGTGAAATGGCCCTGCCCGTCATTTTCGGCCCAGACCGATGCAAAAGTATAGGCCCGCCGAATGGTTGCCTGTTGCACAGCCTCCTCTCCAAAAAGCTCTGCCAGGGTTCGGGCGCCCCAGTCATGATAGCTGGCAAACCGCCGGCCCAGCGCCGGAAAGCGTCGCGCCAGCAGATCAATGGTCGCTACCGGATAGGCTTGCTCTCCCCAGTATGCGACCAACAGGGGATCAGGATGGCCGTTCTGATCGAAGTCGTGCAGATAAAGCTGAACAGGTCGCTCAGGGGTTGCCTGCAGCGTCGCGTTCAGCCCTAGATTGCCAGCTACAAAGTCCAGATCCCCGTCGCGATCCAGGTCGGCTACCTGCACGCTGAACCACCACCCCTCGGTATTTTCCAGATAAACGGGCGTCAGCCGACCATTCTGCTCCTGGAAGAACAACGTCAGGGGCAGCCACTCGCCCACCACCAGCAAATCGAGCCGTCCATCACCGTTGAAGTCGCCCCAGGCGGCATCGGTCACCATCCCCACGCGGGCCAGCGCAGGCGCCCGTGTTTCGGTAACATCCACGAAGGTGCCATTTCCCTGGTTTTCCAGCAGGTAACTGCGGGGATCTTCTCCGTAGCGACGCGCCTCGACCCGTCCGCCTACGAACAAATCCAGATCGCCATCGCGATCGTAGTCGGCCGCGCGCACGCAGCACCCGTTTGCAAACAGATCAGGAAGCGCCTGCTCATCCCGGACAAACCGTCCGTGGCCGTCATTGCGATAGAGCCGGTCCCGCAGCGCTTCGGCCTGGCCCCACCACTCGTTGCCTGCACTGACCACGTACAGGTCCAGATCGCCGTCGCCATCGGCATCAAAGAAGAGGGCATCTACATCCTCGTAGCGGCTTTCCTCCTCCCAGAGCGCTTCGTTAGTCGATTGAAATGTTCCGTCGGGTTGCTGCACCAGCAGCCGGGCAGGCTGCCACTTAGCTCCTCCCAGAAAAACATCCCCCAGCCCATCTCCATTCACGTCACCTACGGCCAGCGCAGGCCCTTCCCGCGAAAGCCGGTGCGGTTGCAGCGGCTCTCGCGTGAAGTCTACGAAGGCATTTTCCTTATGGCGGTACGGGAGTCCCGCCCTCTCCGTCAGATCCTGGAAAAGGAGAGGCGCAGACGGTGGGGACGGACATCGCTGCTGCGCATCGGCCTGCCGAAAGACCAGCGTCTGATCGGCTGCCACGTTCCGACGCACCTCGCAGCGGCCATCGGGCCAGACGACCACTACCGAGTCTACCTGCGCACGGGTGCCCAGCCCGAAGTGCAGCACCGGCTCGACTGAAGAGAGCCAGCCGCGCACAGGCTGCTGCTCGCGCAGTTGCAGGCTGTCTCCGTAGTGCAGGGTTACCCGGGCCCCGATGCCCAGTCGGTTCATCCCCTCTCCCTCAAGCACAAGCCGCAGGTAGTGCGCCCCCGTCCGCTCGCGGACATGGTTGCGGTAGACAGCAGCGGGCGCGTTGATTTCGTTGGTGACCAGGTCCAGATCCCCATCGCGATCCAGGTCCACATATACGGCCCCGGTTGAGAAACCCGGTCGTCCCAGCCCCCATGCTTGAGCTCGGTTGGTAAACGTGCCATCTCTGTTGTTGTGAAATGCAAAATTGGGCTGGGGCACCCGGGGCATATGGCGAAGCAGCTCTTTGAGCAGTTCCGGCGAGAGCCCCTGCGCCAGGGCTTGTTGCACCTCGGGCTGTCCTACATAGCGGATATAGTCCAGGTCGTTCGGTCGGTGGTAGATGCCGTTGGTGACCAAGAGATCCTGATAGCCGTCGTTGTCCAGGTCGGCCAGTAGCGCGGCCCAGCTCCAATCGGTAGCCGCCACCCCTGCCTGAAAGGCCACGTCCACGAACTGCCAGGCGCCCAGGTTACGAAGCAGCACGTTGTGCGGATACTGGGGGTGATACCCGAACTGTCGCTTGCGCTGGAACAACTCAAACGATTCGGGCCCATCGGCTGTTTTGAAAATGGCCGGATCAAAGGGCATCATGTCGAGCACGACCAGGTCCGGCAGCCCATCGTTATCGACGTCGCCGGCATCCACTCCCATAGACGCCTGCGAGGTGTAGGCCGTAGCGGTGCGCAGCACGTCCGTGAAGGTGCCGTCGCCGTTGTTGCGATAGATCCGGTCGTCCTCGTGAAAGTCGTTGGCCACATACAGATCGGGCCAGCCGTCCTGATCCAGATCGCTCACGACCACGCCCAGGCCATACCCGATCAGCCCATCCACAATCCCGGCTTCGGTCGTTACATCCACAAAGTGTCCGTTATCGTTGCGCAGCAGACGATCACTGGCGTTTGGATCAAAGCGATGGCGGAGTCGTTCGGCCGGGCCAAAGCTTTCTTCTGTATGAAGCGCTCGGTTCAGCAGGTACAGGTCCAGATCCCCATCGCGGTCATAGTCGAAAAACACGGCCTGCGACCCATAGGCGGCAATATCCAGCCCGAACTCGGCGGCTGCCTCCCGAAAACGCGGGATTCCTTCGGCGTCCGGCCCCTGATTCAGAAAGAGCTGATTGCGTCCGGTGCGATCCAGGTAGTTGCTGAACGTAACCAGATAGAGATCAAGCCATCCGTTGCCGTCGACATCGGCCACAGCCACGCCGGTGTTCCAGTTGCCGGAGCCGGCCACCCCGGCTTTTTCCGTAACGTCTTCGAAGCGCCAGTTGCCCCGGTTCAGGTACAGCCGATTAGGGCCCCGGTTGGCCACAAAGTACAGGTCGGGCCAGCCATCGCCGTTGAAGTCACCTGCTGCCACCCCTGCTCCGTCATAGTAGTACATGTAATTGATGATGTTAAAGGCGGTGTCGATGGGCACTTCGTTGACGAAGGTGATGCCCGTTTGATCGGGATCCACTTGTTCAAATAGCGGAGGTTCATCAGGTCGACAGGCGACCAGGCCTGCCAGCCATAGCAGCAGGAAGGTTTTTCGCATCGTTTCTACGGAAGCACTACAAAAAACCGAGGCGTGTCGTCATTACGGGCCACCAGAATCAGCGGACGCTGGCCGGGACGCGCAAGTTGCTGCAGATCCCGCACTTCACCGCGCACAAAAAAGCCACTGTCGCGCGGCGGTATCACCGCAAAATGTCCCTGTCCATCCCCTTTGAGCCAGAGGCCGTAGATCGCTTCCATCAGGCCAAGTCCTGTCTGCGCCCACCGGAAGTTGCCTCCGGCCAGCACATCCAGATGACCATCCCCGTCAAAATCATCCACCAGCAACCCGTAAAGCGGAGCCCACTGGGCTTCAGCCGGCAGTGGATGCAGTCGGAAACGTCCGTTTCCGCGGTTTTCTACGTACAGGCTGCGCAATTCCTGCACCTCCAGCACCACTGCGCCTTCCAGCTCCTCTGGTTGTAGAAAATCTTCTAACATCATGCGCGCATAGGCGGCATGCGAAGGAATGCGGGCGCGGAGAAAAGGCAACTGGCCCAGCAGTTCGCGGCGCAGGTTCAGGGGACGGTGCCGCCATCCAACAGCGGTGCTTTCGGGACGGGCCAACAGGTGATCCGCAAAGCCGTTTTGATCAAAGTCCTTCACAAAAAGCCGAAGCGGTGTCTCCGGAGACGCTTTCAGGGGCGTATTCAGCCCCAGATTTGCCGCGATAAAGTCTGGATCACCATCGCCGTCGAAGTCCGCCACCGCTACGCGGTGCCAGATGCCCGAAGTGGTGGCCAGGTCGGGTAGCTCCCAGCGTTCCAGCCGACCGTTTCCGGTATTGCGGAAGATCGTGAGTGGCATCCATTCGCCCACGACGAGCAGGTCAAGCTGTCCGTCGCCGTCAAAGTCCGCCCAGGCCGCGTCGGTCACCATGCCTACGCGGGACAGACCCGGTGCCTGCGCATCGGCGACGTTGGTAAAGCGTCCCTGCCCGTTATTAAGTAGCAGCAGGCTTTCCGGCGCCTGGCCATAGAACCAGGGCTCAACGCGTCCTCCCACAAACAGATCGACATCGCCGTCTCCATCATAGTCGGCCGCTGCTACGGGTCCGCCGCTGCTGCGAATGCGCGGCAGGTGGTTTACAGCCTTTCGGAAGCGTCCCTGCCCATCGTTCAGGTACAGCCGATCCTGGAGGGCCGGGGCCCGGGGGGCGTAAGCATTGCCACCACTGACCACGTACAGGTCCAGATCCCCGTCCCCATCCGCGTCGAAAAACACGGCGCCTATATCCTCGGAGAGCGCATCCACGGCAAACAGGGCCTCATTGGTGCGTGCGAACCGACCATCAGGCTGCTGGACAAAAAGCGCTCCCGGAAAGCCTTTGGCTCCTCCCAGATAGAAATCGTCACGCCCGTCGCCATTTACATCCCCTACGGCCACACGCGGCCCCTCACGGGAACGCATCCAGGGCATGAGTCCTTCGCGCAGAAAGTCCACGAAGGCATCTTCCTGGTGGCGGTAATGCAGGGCAACCCGTTCGGTAACCTCTACAAAGCGGGGCCTCGCCCGTGCCGGGACCAGCGGCTCGTCAGGCTGACCGACCAGGGCCTCTTCCTGCCGGAAGACCAGCCGCTGGTTGGTGGCTACGTGACGACGCATCTCGTAGCGGCCGTCGGGCCAGACCACAACCACCGCATCCACGGTGTCCAGGCTTCCCAGCCCAAAGGTCAGCACCGGATCCACGGACGACTGGAACCCCCGGTTGGGCATCTGCTCCTGGTAGAAGCGCTGCTCTCCTGCCAGTACTGTCACCTGGGCCCCGATTCCCTGAGTATTAGGCGGCGTGCCCACCAGTTGCACCTGCAGAAAGCGTCTTCCCAATCGTTCCCGGGCCTGGTTGCGGTAGACGCGCGCCGGCCCGTTCACGTCGTTGACAATCAGGTCCAGATCGCCATCGCCGTCCAGATCCCCGTAGGCGGCTCCACTGGAAAAACCGGGTTGTCCGAGCCCCCACTCCTGCGCCTGATTTGTAAACGTGCGGTCTCCGTTGTTGCGAAAGGCGTAGTTTGGGAGGGGATGGGAGGGCATTCTTCGGATCAGCGTCAGGTAATCGACCCCTTCCTCTCGAATGACCGCCCGCATGGTTTCTTCGGCCGACAGGTATTCGAGGTAATCCTGATCGATCACGTCCCAGAAGATACCGTTGGCCACAAAGATATCCTTATACCCATCCAGATCAGCATCAAAGATCAGCGCGGCCCAGCTCCAGTCGGTCGCGGCCACCCCGGCCCACATACCGATTTCGCTGAAGGTGCCGTCTCCGTTGTTGTATTGCAGGGTGTTGCGGGTAAACTGGTGGTAAAACCCGTTCTCCACTTTGGTCTGATAGAGCTGCCAGCCTTCGAAGGTGGTCGTAGTTTTCAGCCGCGCATCCTCTTCGGGCAGCATGTCGGTTACAAAAAGCTCCGGTAGCCCATCATTGTCGATGTCGGCAGCGTCTGCGCCCATAGACGACAGGCTGAGATAGGCCATGGCCTCTTCCAGAACTTCCCGGAAGGTGCCGTCGCCCTGATTCAAATAGAGGTAGTCGCGCTCAAAGAAATCATTGGAAATGTACAGGTCGGGCCAGCCATCCCGGTTGAGATCGGCCACGGTTACCCCCAGGCCAAAAGCGATTTCCGGTCCATAGATGCCGGCTTCGGCACTTACATCTACAAAGCGGCCGTTATCGTTGCGATACAGGCGGTCGCCGCCTTCGTGGTTGCGTTCATGGCGCGTGTTGCGGAAGTCCAGACTGATGATGGGCCGCATGGAGTTGTTCAGCACGTAGACGTCCAGGTCTCCGTCCCGGTCATAATCGAAAAAGGCGGCATGGACCGAAAAGCCGGTGTCGGCCAGGCCCAGTTCGGCGGCGGCTTCGCGAAAGCGCGGAATGCCCGCTTCATCGGGCCCCAGGTTCAGGTACAGTTCATTGGCGCGGAGGCTATCGGCAAAGGGTCCGGCATAACATACGTATAGATCCAGCCAGCCATTACCGTCCACGTCGGCCACCGCCACCCCGGTTGTCCAGGGTTTTGTGCCGGCCACCCCGGCTTTTTCCGTAACGTCTTCGAAGCGCCAGTTGCCCCGGTTCAGGTACAGCCGATTGGGGCCCTGGTTGGCCGTCAGAAATACATCCAGTCGGCCGTCGCCGTTGAAATCGCCCAGTCCAACGCCGCCGCCGTTATAGAAATTGCGATAGATAAAAACGTTAAACTCTTGCGTTTCGTGCAGGCGATTGGTGAAGCGAATGCCCGTTTGACGTGGCGATACCGTCTCAAACAGGGTGTCGGGGGGTGCTTCGGCCTTGCGGCACCCTCCTGTTCCGATCAGCAATAGCAGACCGAAGCCGTAACACCAGCTAATTCGTAACGACCAGCGCTGCATGATGCCTTGATCCCGAACAGCCCTGTTTCAAGAAAACACCGCCGGAGCACTGCCCCAAGGCAGCACCCCGGCGGTTGGGGCGCAACCATTCGCTACGGGACCATCAATAGCCCGGATTCTGAACCAGGTTCGGGTTGGCGTCGAGTTGCTGCTGCGGAATCGGGAGCAACAACACTTTCGGATCGCTCTGCGGCTTGAACTGGTAGGCCCGTGTAAATTTGCCGTGACGGATCAGGTCCTGGCGCCGTTTGGCTTCCCAGGTGAACTCAAAGAGCCGCTCGTTCAGGATAGCCTCCCGCATGGCCTCTTTCGTGGGATAGTCGGCCAGGCTGATCGGCTTGTCCGGCTCAAAGACGCGGTTGCGCACGGCATTGATCAGGTCCACTACTTCCTGAGTGGGCCCGTTCAGTTCGTTCAGCGCTTCCGCCTTGATCAGGTACATCTCCGGCAGCCGGAACCAGGCATAGTCGTTGCCGTGATCGCCTCCCACATGGTTCGGGTCGGGTCCGTACTTGAGCACGCGCACGCCCTCATATTCGGTCGCATTGAAGATATTCTGGATCTCTGGCGTATAGGCCAGCGGATTGCCTGCCCGGTCAGTCAGCGGTTCTCCCTGCGAGTAGCATTGGCTGCCAATGCAGTTGCCGCGCGGTTCCGCATACTGCTGCCCCACCAGGAAGATGGTTTTCCGCAGGTCGTCATCGTCAAACAGATTGTAAGTTTCGGCCAGAATGGCATGGCCGTTCCAGGGCGACGGTTCCAGTTGGAAGTAGTGGAGCGTGCGCATCTGGAAGTTCATGCCCAGTCCTGGTTCGGGCAGATGTTGCGTGGCAAAGATGATTTCCGGGGAGTTCTCGTTGTTGGGCAGGAAGTTCTGGAACCACTCTTCGCCCTCTGCCAGCCGGAAGTAGCCCGAGTTAATCACGTTGTCCGCATGCTGGACAGCCGCCTGGCAGGCATTCTGTCCCCCGCTGGTCTGCACGTCCATGCAGGAGTTATAGCCGTTTGGATCGATTTCCGTGCTGTTTTTGGTAAAGACGCCGGCGTTCAGATACAGGTTAGCTAAAAGGGCTTCCGCGACCCATCGGGTTACGCGTCCGGGCAGCGGAGGAGTCTCCGGCAGGTTGTCACGTGCAAAGAGCAGTTCGCTTTCTACGAAACGGAAGACCCTTTCCCGCGGCTCCGTAGCTGGCGGGTTATTGGGATCTACCACGAACTCATCGTCCCCGACAATCGGCACATTTCCGAAGAGATCCAGCAGGAAGTAGTAATAAAGTGCCCGTAGCAAGCGCACCTCGGCCTCCAGCTGGGCCTCGTTAGGCGCCTCAATTTCGGCCAGCGTCTGAAGCAAGCCGTTGGCCCGGGCGATTCCGGTGTACAGGTCTACCCAGGCTCCGTTGAAGTCTACCTGGGTAGGCTGGAAGTTGTGCTCATGCAGGTTAAGCCAGCGGCGGTCGTCGAACCAGTCCTGGCCACGCGTTGGCACCACCGTTTCGTCGGTGGTAACCTGACTCATGGTCCAATAGCTCCATTCCAGCGCCCGGAGCTGCGCGTAGATGGGCGCCAGCGCGGCGGTAATTTCCTTTTCGGTCTTGTAGAACTTGTCCGGCGTGATCACCGAGAAGGTCTCCTCACTCAAATCCGTGCAGCCACTGAGCAGCAGGAAAGCCAGGAGCGTCATTCCTGCAACCCGCCGCGTGTTGCTATTCCAACGTATCATGGCCATGGTATGCTAAACGTTTGGTCGTCGTCTACGTCTCCGGTTTCTTTAGAAGCCCAGGCTGATGCCCAGCGTAAAGCTCCGAGCCCGCGGATACTGGGCATAGTCGATGCCCAGCGAGGCCAGTCCGGCATTGATGTTGACTTCTGGATCGTAGCCAGAGTAGGGCGTAATCACCAGCAGGTTCTGGCCGGTGACGTAGATGCGGGCCCGCCGCACGTAGCGTCCCCAGACGCCTCCCAGGTTGTTGAAGGTGTATCCGATGGTAACGTTGTCCAGCCGGATAAAGGAGCCATCCTCAATCCAGCGCGAAGAATAGATCGCCGGCTCATCCAGCGCATCCGGGTCATCCAGGGCCGCTTTCAGGAAGTTCTGGTTTTGCAATACGGCACTCTTTGTCTGGTAGACCAGGGCCGTATTGTTAAAGACGTCGCGCCCTTGTTCGCCTCGGATGAAGATGTTGATGTCAAAGTTGCCCCAGTAGATGTTGGTCCGGAAGCCGTAGGTAAAGTCGGGCTGCGCATTGCCGATGATTGTGCGGTCGGCATCGGTAATCTGGCCATCGCCATTCAGGTCGCGGAATTGCTGCCGACCGTTAGCATCCACGCCTTCGAAGATCCAGCCGTAGAAGGTCCCCACCGGCTCACCGGGGATCAAGCGCTGCGCGAACGTCCCCGACTGGCCGCGTCCGCTCACGATGCCGGTTACGATAAAGTCGTGGGGCCCCAGGCTGACAACTTCGTTGCGGTTGGTGCTGAAGACCAGCCCGAAGAGTACGCTCAGGTTAGGCCGATCAACGGCCAGCGCGTCGAGCGACAGTTCAAAGCCCCGGTTGCGCGTTTTGCCGATGTTTTCAATGCGCGTGGGCACCGGCGCGGGCTGCGGCACCGGAATTTCCAGCAGCAAGTTGCTGGTATTCTTGACGTAGTACTCAATCGTACCGGAGAACTTGCCGTTCAGCAGCTCATAATCCAGTCCGATGTTGAAGGTGGAGGTTTCCTCCCACTTCAGGTCTGGATTGGCGTAGTTGATGGGAGCAAACCCCGTATAGGCGGTCTGATTAAAGACGGCCTGCAGGTCTTGCCGGGCGCCGAGCTGCGCCAGCGACAGGTAGTTGCCGATTTCCTGGCTTCCCGTGATGCCGTAGCCGATCTTCAGGCGCAGGTCCGTAAGCCACTCCAGCCCCTGCATGAAGGGTTCAGCGCTCAGGCGCCAGGCACCTGAAATAGCCGGAAACAGCGCCCATTTATTGCCCTCACCGAAGCGCGAGGAGCCATCGTAACGCAGCACAGCCGTCAGGTAATACTTGTTCTGATAGTTGTAGTTAAGCCGGGTAAAAAACGAAACCAGCCGGCTTTTCTCCTTAAAGGAGAAGGTGCCTTCTTTAACCAACTGGGCGCCTGCCTGCACGGCATTGTACGACGTGGCGTCGGTGACATAATCCCGCCCCTCTACGCCAAATTCTTCCGTCATGTATTCGTTGAACTCATAGCCGCCCAGGAGTTCGACGTTGTGCGCCTGCGCGAACGTGTTGCGGTAGGTCAGATAGCTCTGGAAGGTCAGCGAGGAGTGTTCACGGCTGCGCAGCAACGCCCGTCCGCCAAACTCACTGCCTACCGGGCTCTGCTGGGGGAAGTATTGCCGTCGGCTGGACTGAGCCCGGTCGGCCCCGAAGTTCACCTTGGCTGTCAGTCCCGGAAGCAGGTCCAGCTCGGCTGCAATGTTCCCCAGAGCGCGCGTGGTTTTGGCAATATCTTCGACCTGTTCGGCCATCGCCACCGGGTTGCGCACCGAGGTGCGGCCGTCTGCAATCTCAAAGTAACCATCGGTGGCCGGCGTGCCGTCCAGGTTGGTTTCCGAATAAATCGGATACGTCGGGTTCATCTGGAACACGTTCGAGAGCACGCCGCCCTCAAATCCGGCCGTCTGGTTATAGGGCAGCAGGTCATCGTACTGGAAGGATCCCGTCAGGTTGAGCTGCAGCCGCAGTCGTCCATCAAAGGCCTGATGATCGGCATTGAGGCGACCGGTCAGCCGCTCCAGTCCAGAATCGATCACCTGCCCCTGCTGGTTCAGGTAGCTGACGGAAGCCCGGTAGCGCGTCTGGCTGGTTCCACCCGAAAAGGCAAGGTTGTGGAACTGGGTGATGGCCGTGCGCATGACGGCCTCTTCCCAGTCGGTATTGGCATTCCCGAGCACATCCCGGGCGCTGGGAGGTAGATTACCCGCCTGAATCTGTTCTTCCACGAACCGGCGATATTCCTCGCCGTTGAGCACATCCATTTTCTTGTAGGGTGAGGCCGCCGTGATGTACGCGTCATAGTCTACCTGCAACTGGCCCTGACGGCCTTTTTTCGTCTCGATCAGAATAACGCCATTGGCCCCACGTGACCCGTAAATAGCCGTGGCCGCCGCATCTTTCAGCACCGTGATCGACTCGATGTCGTTCGGATTAATCAGGCTCAGCGGATTGCGCGGAGGCGGTGGCGCGCCGTTGATGCCCGCCCCTTGCGGCATGAGCGGCACGTTGTCGATGGGCACCCCGTCGATTACAATCAGCGGCTCGTTACTAGCGCTGATCGAAGTGCCACCACGCAGACGGATGTTCAGGCCGGCACCTGGCTCCCCGTTGTTTGCGAAGATCGTCAGCCCCGCTACGCGTCCCTGCAGCAGTTGGTCTGGCGAAATGTAGTTCCCCTGGTTCACATCATCCGCGTTAATGGTGGCCACCGATCCGGTTACGTCTTCGCGCCGCTGCACCCCGTAGCCCACCACCACGATTTCTTCAAGCACTTCAACGGTGGGCTGCATGCGCACGTTGATCACCGCACGGTCTCCCACCACTTCCTGCACCTGCTCGTACCCTACAAACGAGAAGACAAGCACCGCCTCAGGACCGGGCACTTCAATCTGGTAGCGTCCTTCTACATCGGTGGTCGTACCGGTCATGGTGCCCAGCACCACGATGTTAACGCCGGGCAATGGCTCGCCGGTGGAAGCGTCGGTCACGGTCCCGGTCACGGTCCGGGGCTGCCCGATGGCAACGCTTACACTCCAGAATCCAAGCAAAATCCCCAGCCAGAGGCTCCGTGGAAGCAACGTTCTCATAGCAACCTGTAGCTCCAGTTGGTTGGATAAAGCGGGTATTTTCACATTCTGTGGGAACGCTTTCAGTCAAAATCTCCAAGCTTTTCCCACGAAATGCAATCCCCTTCTCAAGGGACACCGGCCAGCTAAACCGGTTCAAATGTAACGCACTTGCAACCTTTAAAAAAATTTCATCAATTCATTGGCTCATTCCTCCTTCCCTGCTCAATCCTGCCGGGTCGTTATGCGAATCACCCCGTGAGCGCCGCGCCTACCGTAGGCTGCAACCGCTTCCTCTCCCTTCAGGACCTCAATGCGCTCAATGAGCTGCGGGTCGAGCCGATGCAGCACCTCTGACGTGGTCGGCACCCCATCCAGGATGTACAGGGGCTCGGCCGCTTCAACTTGCTGCCCCTGCACGTAGACCGTCCAGCTACCGGACGGCCCTTCCACAACATGCACCGCTGTCACCCGCCCCGGCAAGGATACCGCTACCTGCGCTTCCTCGCCCGTCTCTTGCGTCTGCACAGCCACGACTACCTGTCCTTCTGAGCCTTGCGCAGACGTAGCCATTTCAGCAGGCGCTTCGGTATGGCTCACCGACCGACTGCCGGCGCATCCGATGAGCAGCAAGCCTACCACCAGCCAGCCGCTGCCCTTCCAGGCACGCTGTACCATGACGCTCTGGCGGATAGATTGCACATACTTGTTATTGAAAAGTAAAGACATCCGCACCAAAAATCAAAAGGATTGCTCTGGCAACCTCTGACGCCTCCTTTCCTGGCATCTCCGGAGGCTGCCCGGGGAAAGCCGTCTCTTATGACGGCTGCTGCCGCAGCCCTTTACTGGAAGGGAAGTCGAAGGGTGCGGCGCACATAAGCATTCGTCTGGCCCGCAAAATGCACCTGCACGCGGTACCCATTGCCTTCTGGTTTAAGCTGCACACCTTCGACAGCCTGCAACTGCCGCGGCGTGCGGACCTGCAGCGTATACGTTCGGCCCGCGCGTCCTTCCAGCACCAGTTGCAACGCATCTGCGTCGGCACGTACCTGCAGCACGCGCAGTCCCTGGTTGTCCATGCCCGGCACCAATGGCTCCGGCGCCACATACACATCCGTTCCGGGCTGCATGCGATACCGGATCGTGGTCGCCTCTCCCACCGGCACGCGGATGCGCACGCGCTGCCAGTCTCCTTCTTCCCGCACCTCAAACACCGCCGGCCGATCGTTTACCGTTACCGCCTCTACCCGGGCGTCCCGGGGAAAGGCAGGGGCCAGGTCCAGCGAAATCGGCGCCGCCTCGCCTTCCGGCACAAGCTGAACCTCAAAGGCATCGCTGGTGCGCCGGAAGGTCAGCGCATACCGATCCTGCCCTACCGGCACATGTCGCAACTGCACCGAGTCCCATACAGCGGGTAGCTGCGGCGCAACGCGCAACACACGACCGCCCTCTTGCACCTCAAGCCCCAGTAACCCCCGCACCAGCGGCGTTACCACCATGGCTTCAGACCAGACCTGATGGTGCGACGACCGCCCAAAATCCCGATTAAAGGCCCCTGAGAGCAGCTCCGTCACGTACCCCAGTGCTCCCTGATACGTCAGCAGGACATTGGCCATCAGGGCCTGGTAGCCAATATGCGGCTTTTCATACCGATAGGCCGCCATTGATGCCCATCCCGTAAACAGGGGCCAGACCGATCCATGATGGTAAGAAAGGGGATCATACCGACGGCTGGCGCTGGAGAGAATGCGGGTGCCCCAGTCTGTAGCCAGATAAGCGCTTCCTATGTGCTCCAGGGCGCGACGTGCTCGCTCCGGGCTGAGCAACCGCCACCAGAGGGGGACTGCCTGCAGTACCGTGTTTTCTCTGAGCAACTCCAGCGCTGTCGCTCCTGCCGGCTTCCAGGTAGCAAAGGCATAGTATCCCTCGTCTTCCAGCCAGTAGGTGCGCTCAATCGCCGCTCGCACCGCAAGCGCCCGCTGACGCACCTCGGCCGCCAGCTCCGTCTCCCCCAGCGCCTGCGCCATTGCCTCCATTCCCTCCAGCGCAGCCAGCCACACCCCCTGCTGGTACAGTTCCTCATGCGGAGGATAGAGCTGTCCTCCTTCCACCCAGCCGTGCCCCACGCCCGTATTTTCTACCAGATCGTTTCCGTCGGTATCAGTACCTGCTGTAAAGCGGTAAGCCCTTACAAGCGACGTCCAGTGCTGGCGAATGTAGTCCAGATCACCACTGGTCTGCCAGTAGTCGGCATGCGCGATGATGAAAAGCGGTGTTGCATCCGCTGAGGCCCAGGGATACGGATACGCCTCAAACCAATCGATTAGCGCTGCGCTCTGAGAAATTTCGTGGGGAATTTTGCCATCTTCCCGCTGAAACTGGCGCAGAAAGTCCAGCGCTGTGCGCGTCGTTTCAAAATGGCCGACCGCCGTGGTGGCCAGTACGGTCCAGAGTGCATCGCGCCCAAAAAACCAGGCAAAACCAGGCCGCTCGCTATTGCCTGCCGTCCGGAATCCGGCTACCAGCCCGGTACCCAGATACGGATTGGTGGCCAGCCCTTTATCAATACCTACCAGTGCCCAGGCGTAGGCGGCGTTCAGCCTTGGATCCGGGGTTTCAATCTGCAAGGCTTCGTCAAGCAATCGCTCGTAATGGGCCACATTCTGGCGGTAATAGCTCTCCGCCTGGCTGAGCAGGCGCCGATAAGCCGCAATAGCCCCATCTATGCCTTCAATGCTCCCCGTAATAATTACGGGGATGTAGTAATGCGCAGCGAGTTCAGGCGTTACAACCAGTTCAAAACGGTTAGGCAGATCCTTTGGCTCTTCCTGGTAAGGCTGCACCGAAATGTCCTGAGCCAGCGGAGAGCCAATCACGCCGGCAAAACGTCGGGTCTCTTCGGTAATGGTGTAAACATGCGCCTCCTCATGCCACCCGAGATAACCAGTCATCAGCCCCGCCGGCCACATGAGCCGCAAATCCGGCCGAAAGGCCACGCGAATCGTCAGCGGCCGCACGGCCTGCACGTCAAAGAGCATCACAATGCCCGGCTCGTGAACCGGTGCGTAAAGAATCTGGCGCACCGTAAACGCCGCATGGCTGTAGGTGAGCACGGTCGCCTCCGGACGCACCTCAATGTAGGCCAACGTCTCCTCACCGCTCAGCGGCACCGGATAGTCGGCAATCTGAAATTCCAGCCGGAGATCATCCAGAATCTTTAGCGGATAGACCCAGACCTCAAATGGCCGGTGCTCGTAGCCCAGCAGCGCAGCCCGGCGACCTACCACGTCCAGAAAAGCACCGGCCTGCGTTGGCCGCGCCAACACCAGGCGCCCCACCGGGCGTTCAAATCGAGGCACCAGTGCGGGCTCTTGAGCCTGCCCGACCATTGTCCCCAGACTCCAGATGCTCAGCACCCCGAGCATGAACCATTGTTTGCGCATAATAACAGCTCAACACTTGGTTGTCTATTAAAAAAGCCCGTCCGGCAAGAAAGCACCGGACGGGCCTCATGGTCAAGTCCTCGGCCCTCAGGTGGACCTTGCGCGCAGCGAAGTAACTTCGGGCAGGAGCTGCGTGCGCCGGTAGGCATAAAGGCGAAACACCGTATCATCATCTCCGCGCACCAGCGCCCATCCGTTGTTATGCTCTTTGAAGTAAAGAACCTGCTGCACGCCCCCGGGTAAGCGGAGCGTCAGCACATAATCCGGTGCCTGTCGAACCGAATCGGCCGACAGATCATCAAAGAAGCCATTTGCCCGCAGGGGATCAAACTGGCTGGCCCAGCGCACAACCGCAATCGAATCGGCCCGGGTGGTCTGGCCATTTTCTACCAGCTCCCACCCGGCCTCTCCGCGCCGCACTTCATAGGTCTTTCCTTCGCGTTTTAACGCCAATGCTTCAAGCTGCGCGGCAGGCACGTTCAGCACAATCTTATTACGCCAGCGGCTCAGGTCTTCAGGCACCGTCAGGTTGGTACGAGCCAGAAAGACACGGGCATCATCTCCCAGCCGCACATAGCGCGTCTGGAAGTCTGGCCCTGCCTTACCCCAGAACAGGCGAAGGGAGTCCCCATCCTGCTGATAGGATACCACCAGGACGGCGTTTGAATCGGCAACGCCATAGTTACCATAGCGGGCTGGATTAGTCGAGACAACGCTCTCCAGCTCCAGCTTCGCCAGATTCTCCACAAAACGGCGCACAAAGGAGGAATCGGCTGGATAGTGAATCGGCGCCGTCAGTTGCCAGTTTGCGCCGCTCCGTTCCAGCACCAGCGGTTCTTTACCTGGCCACGTCAACCGAATGCGCGTGATCCGCTCTGCCCGAAGCTTCCATTCCGGCACGTCAATGGTCGATGGATTCCGTTTGAAGGCACCGGTGGCCCAGGCCAGCACCAGCAGGACCACCAGCACAACCGACAGGATCAGCACAGGATTTTTCCGCTGCATGGCCCTATCCGGAATGGTTTCAGGTGGTCAGCAGGATCTGACGCTGGCGCCGGATGCGCCAGCGAATCAGTCCGAAGAGCACCACCAGCACCACCGGCCCCAGAATGTTGGCATACTTGATAAAAGGCCGCAGGCTTTCGCTGACCGGCTCTAAGGCGCGGGGTGCAATCGACTTGGTACGAATGGTAAGCAGCGCCTCATCCTGCCCGAGCCAGTCTGCGATGTTCAGGGCAAAAGCCAGGTTGCCCGGTGGAATCTGTCCTCCGTAGCGCTGCTCGTTAACCAGATCGCCATCTCCTACGACCACCAGTCGGGCCGGCTTTCCGACCCGCGTAGTGTCGTAAGCGCTCGGGAACGTTCCGTGCAGGGCTACGGCCAGCACATAGGGGCCATCCTGAAGGTTCTCGGTGGCCGGCAGCATGGCTGGCTGGATAGTAAAGAAGCCCTGCTGCGTCGCGCTCTGGGGCGAAGAGTACACCAGCGGAATCCGCGTAACCCCTGCTGGCAGCGCTGCGCTCGTATCGATGGAGCTGACGTAGTAGAAGAAGACCTCACGCAAGCGGCTGACCATGGGATGGTCCAGATTGAAACGCGTCGCTATCGGGAAAAAGGGATATTCAATCATTTGCGCCACCCGGAAAAAGCCGACCGTCCGCTGCATCGTGACCACCGAGCTCTGCCGGTCCATCACCAGGTCAGGCCGCACAACGGCCCCGTAATGCGCCAGCAGCTCCTCCAGTCGGGTCTCCTGCTCACTGGCAAAGCCAAACTGCAAGTTTGCATTGATCCGGTTTAGCAGCACCGCAATGCGCCCCCCTTCCATCAGATACCGATCCAGCACCTGCAGGTGGGGTTCTGGAAACGTATCAGTCGGCGCAATGATGAAGAGTACATCCGGCCGCGGATCCAGCGTGCTGTCTCCCTTTACCGTAACGGTCCGCACGTCATAGTTGCGTTCCAATCCCCGCCAGAACGTCTCCATTGCCGCCCGTCCGGTCTCTCCGTGCCCGGTCAACAATCCCACCACGGGAAGCCGCTCGCGCGTGAGCTTTCGGATGGCGCTGGTCAGGTCATACTCCAACGTCGAGAGGTCCTCAATCACCGGAATCGTTTCCCGCTCGCCCCCATATTCAATGACCAGCCCCATGTAGGCATTTTTAATCTGCAGATTGTCATCCTCAATCACCTGCACCTGCACCGGTGGAATGTTGTAGCGGGCGACCTCCTGCTGCAACGACTCGTCGGCTCCCGGGTCCAGGAATTCATACTGAAACTTGTTGCCTCCGTAGGCGCGGTACTCGTCCAACTTATCCCGCAAAAACCGCCGGTAACTGCTGTACGGAGCAGGCAAATCAGCCGTAAAGAATACCCGTACGGTAACCGGGTCGTCCAGATTGCGAACCGTTTCAATGGAAGCCTCGGAGAGCGAATAGACCCGGTCGTCCGTCAGATCGAGACGGAAGAAAACGTTCAGGCCGATCAGGTTGAGTACAACCAGAATTAGCCCCGCCAGCAGCAGCGTCGTGCGTGTGGTCCAATTCCGTTGCATGGCTCACTCCGGACGTCGTGCCAGGTGGTACGCAGTCAGCAAACCGGCAAACACGGTTAGCGACAGGTAGTAGAGCACGTCGCGCGAATCAATAACGCCCCGCATCAAGTTGCGGTAGTGAAAATCAATGCTCAGATATTCCAGAATCGGAGCCAGCCAGCCCGGCACAAAGATGGTGACCTTGTCCAGCAGATACAGCCCAAAAATCATCGCAAATCCCAGAATAAAGGCCACAATCTGGTTGCGCGTCAGGCTGGAGGCCAGCAGTCCCAGAGCGCTGCAAGACAGGCCCAGCAGCGCCAGCCCGAGATACCCTCCGAGCGTTGCCCCGTTGTCGGGGTCGCCCAGCACAGCCAGCGTTAGCACGTAGATCCCGGTCAGGGCCAACGCCACCAGCAATACCGTGACCACAGAGAGCAGTTTGGCAACGATCACCTGCCCATCGCGCACAGGGAGCGTCAGCAACAGCTCAATGGTACCGGCCCGGCGCTCCTCGGCGAAGGTGCCCATCGTGAGCGCCGGAATAAAGAACATGAACAGCACGGGCGCCAGGTCAAAAACCGAGCGCAACGAAGCCACGTTTTCTACAAACAGGCTGTTGCCAAAGAACCACCCCGTAATCAACAGAAACACGCTCAGTACGATATAGGCAGAAGGACTGTCAAAAAACGCCCGCAGTTCGCGTCGCGTGAGAATCCAGATCTCCCGCATCGTTGCCACCCGTTTAGTTCATGGTAAGCTGGCGGAACACTTCCTCCAGATCCACCCGCTCCCGATGCAGCTCAGTAAGCGTCCAGCCCCGTTCAACAGCCAACCGGAACAACTCTGGACGCAGGTCTTGCCGGCCGTCGGTGCGCAATCGCAGGAGTACAGTACCGTCGCTGTCCATCCGGGCCTCCTCTATCTGCACGCCATCGACCCGCTCCAGCGCTGCGCGCACCTCCGCCTCCGGCGCCTGCACCCCGAACAGGATGCGCTGCCCCCCATGGGCCGACTGTAGCTCCTCAGGCGTACCATCGGCTACAATACGTCCCCGATGGATAATGAGCACCCGGTCGCACGAAGCCTGCACCTCGGGCAGGATGTGCGTCGAGAGAATGACCGTTTTTTCACGCCCGAGCGTCTTAATCAGGCTCCGAATCTCAACAATCTGATTGGGATCCAGGCCAGAGGTGGGCTCGTCCAGAATCAAAATCGGGGGATCATGCACCATGGCCTGCGCCAGCCCCACGCGCTGGCGATATCCCTTCGAGAGGGCATCAATGCGCTTGGTGAGCACGTCTCCCAGCCCACACACCTCAATCACTTCGGCCAGGCGACGCCGACGCATCGCCCCATCCAGCCCCCGCATGGCCGCCATAAACTCCAGATAATCGTAGGTAACCATGTCGGGGTAAAGGGGCGTGTTCTCTGGCAAATACCCGATCTTTTGCCGAATCGCCAGGCTATCCTGCCGCACGTCCAGCCCGTCCACCAGGACAGTACCTTCGGTCGGAGGCAGGTAACAGGTAATCACTTTCATTGTGGTGGTCTTCCCGGCCCCGTTGGGCCCGAGAAACCCCAGCACTTCACCTGACCGCACCGTAAAGGAGATGCGATCAACCGCCACCTCCGACCCATAGCGCTTTGTCAGCTCGCGTACCTCAATCATGACACGCGTGCCGGTGTTTACTCGGTCGTGGTGGGACTTTCTTCGCCAGAAAAGCAAACCAGACCGCACAATCCTACGGCCCTATCAGAAAAATACAAACGAAACAGCTAATCGTTTAGTACACGACTGCCAACGTCTCACCAATTCTTTGCAATGGCATAAGCAGGCTGCCTCATGTATGCTTCCGGGGCTGCAGCAGACGTACCAGCTTAATCAGAGCGCCAATAAAGATAACCCGCGTAAAGCATCCCCCGCATTCCAGATCCAGACAGTCCCCTCCGATCAACCCGGCCCCCCACAGCGCCAAAGGTGATTTTGCCTGCCCGGCGCAACCCGAGCAAGCAAACAGCCAAGACTTCACGCACTCCCTGAAGTATCCTCAGGTACATAGCGTGCAATCATCCTTGCAAATCCTGCCTCATCACCGAACGCCCCTCTTGCGCCATGTAACCCCGTTCCGTATCTTGGAAGGTGTTTTTTAGTCATACCTAAAAACTTAAATCGTCTGGATGCTAGCGCTGGTGCTGGGGCTGGGCGGCTGGCTGCTAACTGCCGACACCAGCCAGTTCCCGTCCAAACTGTCCGTGACTTATACGGTGGACCTGATGAGCCCACTGGTCGGCGCTTCAACCCGGCCGGTGTGGATGGACAACATCGACGTAACCCTGACGCTTCGGCTTACCTCGCGAACGACGCTTTTCTTTTACGGCCTGGGCAACCAGGGGCGTACCCTTAGCGAGCGCATCGGCGTCGCGCAGAGCGTTAGCAACATTGAAGCACCCACCTCCTGGCGGCTCTATGAAGCGTTTATTGAGCACGTAACAGCTAACGACCGGCTTTCTCTGCTGATTGGCCTTTATGACCTGAACAGTGAATTCGACGTGCTGCAAGCAGCCGAGCTCTTTCTGAACAGCTCTTTTGGAATCGGACCAGAACTGGCCAATAGCCGGCCGCAGGGACCTTCCATTTTTCCTGTTACCACGGTAGGGCTCCGCGTTCGTCTCGGGTTCCCCCTTACGTCTCGCAAAGCCGGTTACTTGCAGCTTGTCCTGCTGGACGGGGCCCCCGGCCACACGCACCATCAGACAGGTACCTCTATCGTTTTTGGACGCAACGATGGGCTGCTGGGGGTAGCCGAAATAGGTACGCAGTTATATGCCCTGAAGCGTCTGGCCGACTGGTCGCCGATTCGATGGGTCAGCCGCCTGCATGAGCCTGCCTACCATCGCAAACTGGCCCTGGGCTTCTGGTATTACACTGCTCGTTTTCAATGGCTTTATGCAGACCGCTGGCAACGGGGCAACTGGGGGGGCTATCTGCTGGCGGAATCTCGCCTATACACAGCAGGGACGCGAACGCTCTGGGCATTTCTGCGCATCGGCTTCGCCCATCCGCAGGTGAATCGATTTGGCGCTTATACCGGCGGCGGCTTCAGCGGCCAGGGGTGGCTTCCGGGGCGTCCGAACGACCGCATGGGCCTGGCCCTTGCCGCAGCCCACAACAGCAGGGCCTATCGTCGCCTCCGGCGGCAGCCTGGCAGCCGCGTGCATCATACAGAATGGATCCTGGAAGGCACCTACCTGCTGGCGCTCAGCGCTACCGTGCAGCTTCAACTCGACCTGCAATGGGTACAGCACCCCGACACCCGCGCCGGCAGCGTGCTGATCGGAGGACTGCGCCTGCGGTGGCACCCGTAACTTTTTCCGCTAATGACCGGACGGGCGCATGGAGGGCGGGAGCCCCTGCGGAAACCGGGCATAAGGAACCAGCGCTTGAGAATCCGGCACCACCCATAGATGCGGAGGATGGGTAAACAGCGCTGCGACGCCACCTGCGACAAGCCACAGGCCCATGCTGAGCGCAAACACGCCGACACACCCCTCCGATACGCTCATGCATGCGCCCGTAAGGGCAATGCCGGTCACTCCTCCTCCAATCACACTCCAGCGCATCAGATGGCTGCGGCGAATGCCTGGATAACGCACCTGCACCTGAGAGATGCTCTCCAGACGCAGCGGCCGAATTTCTGCATCGGTCAGCAACCAGAGGGTGTCCTGCGTAACGGCCAGCAGCTCCCCCTTAAGCTGTTGCCCCTGCTCCACATAAAGTCGGATACTGTACCCGCGCGGGGCGTTACGCTGCGGCGCCTGTCCCCTCACGGCTCCTGGTTCCAGCACAAGGCCGGTCCAGAGGATCCAGAAAAACCAGCGTGGCATGGCTATCGTCGAAAGCGACTGTTCCAGAATGTGCGTTCCAGTTCGGCCTCTACCTGTTTATAGCGTGGTGCCAGTAATCGGAGCGCCTGTTCGGGCTGGTAGAGCATCAGAGCAGCCTGCAGCGAGTCTTCATCCTGCCACCATGCAGCCCGCATCCATTCATAGTAGTAGCCCTGGCTCTCCAGAAAGAGCTCCCATCCTTCCGGAGCTGCAGGCAGCGTAAAGGTGATCTGATAAAGGGCACCTGGATAGGTGACCAGATAGCGGTCGGGGTCTCGCAACAGGGCAAGGGCTGTGGTATCCGGCATGCCCTTAACGTGGACTATCGCCGGTTCAAACGCCTGCGCCTCGACCGGACGATCCAGCAGAGCCACGCCAACCCAGTCCAACCGCCAGGCTCCTCTGGCCGCACGCAACCGAATGCGCACCGAGTCGTCGCGCTGGTGGTCAAAGGGATAGGCTACCACGTCGGTCGCCAGTGGACCAGCCTCCCGGTGCGTTCCCACGTCTACCCATCGCTGTCCATCCCAGACGGTTATTTCCAGGGTGCCCACCAGTTGGGTTACACGCTGAAACTGCTGCCGGGCTGCCACCGGTCCCATGCGCTCCAAGGCCGCCAGCACCTCGCCAAAACGACGGCCCAGGAATCCCATGGTCTCATACAGCAGGAACGTGGTCAGTAAGGACTGGCGAATGCCCAGTACCAGTGCCAGACGTCCCTGCGCCGGCGGAAACGTTAGCTCGAGCACTTCGCGAGCCGCCAGATTATGCGCATCGGCCGGAGAACGGCGCTCACTGCCGTCCAGGGCAATCAGCATGCGGCGGCAATCGCCCTCTGGAGCCTGGCAGCGCACCAGCGGCAGCAGCGTACGGGCTGGATAAAACCGTCCGTCTGCTCCGGCCAGCACGCGGCGCCCGGAGGGACGAGGCACGGCCAGCAGACGCAACCGCCGAACAGCGTGGGTTTCCAACGCCTCGTTCCGCATCGTCAGCGTGAAGACTCCGCCGCGTGTCTGTGCCGTAAACAGAGCGTCCACATCGCGCGCCTCCAGCGCCCGGGCAATGCTGGACGAAAACCCTTCCGCAACCAGTATTTCCCCTGTCGGAGTCTCTACGTAAAAAGTAGGACACGAGCCAAAACAGGCTTTCGGATTAATCACACAGCTCACCGTAAGGGCTCCGTACAGCACGCTCCAGACGGCCAGTCCAGCCACGCCGATGGGCCGACTCCCTTCCCGCACATGCATTTCCAGCAGAGCAATGGAATCTACAGGGATGTGATGCTCCTGCAGCGCTCCTTCAGGCTGCCGGTGCACATCGTAGCGGATGCCTGTCCCCACCAGCATCGATCCCCGCTGCTCCCAGTGCTCCAGTACTATGACACCGCCGTTGTACAGGTGTACCTTTAACGGAGTATCAGAGGCCTGGGGTGGGGGCTCTTCTGCCGGAAACAGACGCGGTCCATACACCGACTGCATGCACCCCCCCAGCAACCAGACCAGACACAGGATCTGCCAGCGCAAGCCCTGATGCATTTGCTCCCAGCGTTTCTATGCGGTTGGAAGGCTCCTGGCAAACAGCCGCACCCGGAAATCGACACCATCTCTGAACTGATGGGCCTCCTCTACGGGCACAGAACGGCATCTGTGAGAAATGTAATGGGCATTCGTTTTACAGTCAAGTTGTTAAGTCTTTTAACGATAACTCATAAACGCCCGTCTTGCTCAGCTTCTTTTAAGGCTGCGTCCTCTTGCAAGTATGCCGGGTATCCCGCATCTTCTTTTACCCTGTTTTGCCACCTGTTGATATGCTGCCATGCGCTGGTGCCTCTTACTCGGAATATGCAGTTTCCTTATCGCCTGTGAACCCCCGGAAACCATGCCGGAAACAACCCACGACGCGCTGCTGGTCGTACCCGGCGCCTCGCCGGAAGCCCAGACCCTGCTCCGCAAATATGCTCCTTTTCGGCTTGAAGCGGATCTGAGCGGACTGTCAGACAATCAACGCCAAATCCTCCGTCTGCTCATTGAAGCAGCACGTGAGATGGACGCTATCTTCAAGGTACAGGCTTACGGCAACCTGGACTCTTTGCTGGCCACCATCGAAGATCCTGGTCTTCGACGTTTTGTGGAGATAAACTATGGCCCCTGGGATCGGCTGGAGGGCAACCGGCCTTTTCTTGAAGGCACAGGTCCTAAACCGCCTGGCGCTAACTTTTACCCGGCCGACATGACGCCCGAAGAATTTGAAGCAGCCGCGGCCCACAACCCGGCACTTCGCAGCCTTTACACCATGGTCCGGCGAGACGCCCGGGGGCGGCTTGTTGCCATTCCGTACCACAAATTCTTTGCCTCACACGTCCAGCGGGCCGCCGCACTACTTCGCCAGGCAGCCGAGCTGGCCGAAGATGAAGGGCTTCGCCGCTACCTCACCCTTCGGGCTGAAGCGCTTCTGACCGACGACTACTACGAAAGTGACCGCGCCTGGCTCGACATGAAAACAAACACCATCGACGTGATTATTGGCCCTATTGAAACCTATGAAGATCAACTCTTCGGCTACAAGGCAGCGGCCGAAGCCTTTGTGCTGCTCAAAGACCCCACCTGGAGCCAGCGCCTCAACCGCTACACCACACTACTGCCTGCGCTGCAGGCAGCCCTCCCCGTACCGGAAGCGTACAAACAGGAACAGCCGGGTACCGACTCCGACCTGGGCGCCTACGATGCCCTCTATTACGCAGGGGACGCAAACGCCGGCGCCAAAACCATTGCAGTCAACCTGCCCAACGACGAGCGCGTACAGCTCGAAAAAGGCACGCGCCGCCTGCAACTCAAAAACGTGATGCGTGCCAAGTTTGAGAAGATCCTCCTCCCCATTGCCGACATCCTGATTGCCGAAGATCAGCGACCGCACGTTACCTTCGATGCCTTCTTTGGCAATACAATGTTCCACGAAGTGGCCCACGGACTGGGCATTAAGCACACAATCACGGGCCGCGGGACTGTCCGGGAAGCGCTGCGTGACCTGTACACAACCATGGAGGAAGGCAAGGCCGACGTGCTGGGCCTGTACATGGTCACCTGGCTGATCGAACAAAACGAGTGGGAAGCGGACCCGATGGACCATTACGTTACCTTCCTGGCAGGCATCTTTCGCTCCATCCGCTTCGGTGCTGCCAGCGCGCACGGCCGGGCCAATCTGATTCGGTTTAACTTTTTCAAAGAGCAAGGAGCCTTTACCCGAGATCCGGCCACCGGCACCTATCGCATCGTTCCGGAACGCATGGAAACGGCCGTAAATGCGCTGTCAGAGCAAATCCTTCGCCTGCAGGGCGACGGCGACTATGCGGCCACGGCCGATTTCATCGCACGCTATGGCCAGATAGACGACACGCTCCGCGCCGACCTGGCCCGCATTCAGCAGGCCGGCATTCCGGTGGACATCGTGTTCATCCAGGGACCAGAAGTGCTCGGTCTGCAGTAAGTCGCCCAGTGCGCCGGGCCGCTTAAGTTTCAGGGAGCTGCAAGCAAGCGGACCTGCTATCCTACGTCTACCGACCCGCGGAGAGGCCACCCTGCGTCTGCTTCCCGGAAAATGGGCCTTGCTTAACACGCCTGCTGTCAATTCGAGAGTTTAGGAGATCCTTTGCAGAGCTTCCATTGTCTCGTTCGGCGATTCCCTGTATTTTGGGGCGCATGTACGAAAAACGCCGCAAGCTCATCGGGATGTCGGTGGTTCGAACCCCAAATATTCCGGTTATTGGCATTCTGGGCGGGGGACAGCTTGGCCGCATGACGGCGATGGCTGCCCTTCGGATGGGCCTTCAGGTGCGGTTTCTGGTCCCCCAGCCTACTGGCTCGGCCGAAGGCCTGGGCGAAGTGGTCGTTGGAAACTGGCAGGACCCCGACGTGCTGCGCCGCTTTGCCGAAGGCTGCACGGTAGTAACGGTCGAGAGTGAATGGGCGCCGGCTGACGTGCTGGAACCGGTACTGCCTGAAGGCACCACGCTCTGGCCTCGTGCGGAAACCCTTCAAATCATTCGAGATAAAGGGCAGCAAAAGCGCGTGCTGGCCGAAGCCGGACTGCCACTCCCTGCGTTTGCCTGCTGCGCAACGCTGGAGGAAGCTCAGGCTGCCGCGGAGCGGTTTGGCTATCCGGTCGTGCTGAAACGCTACCGCGGCTCTTACGACGGCTACGGCAACTTCACCGCTCGCTCGCCGGAGGCGTTGCAGACCGGATGGGCCCGGTTAGCCCAGGAAGATGGCCTGCTTGTCGAGGCCTGGGTTCCATTCGTTCGAGAACTGGCCGTGCTGGTGGCTCGGAGTCCCGGCGGAGAAGAAGTGATCTACCCGGTAGTCTATACCCGGCAGCAAGACCACCGCTGCTACCTGGTGCAGGCCCCGGCTGCCATTGACCCCGCCGTCGCAGAGGAAGCCCGGCGCGTAGCACGGGCTGCTGTTGAAACTGTTGGGGGCATCGGGATTACCGCGGTAGAACTGTTTGAACTGGCCGATGGGCGCATTTTGATCAATGAATTAGCGCCGCGCCCGCATAACACGGGGCACTACACCATCGAAGGGTGCTATACCTCTCAATTTGAGAACCATGTACGGGCTGTGCTCGACTGGCCGCTGGGATCGCCTGAGCTGCGAGAACCTGTAGCCGTCATGGTCAACATTCTGGGACGACGCAGCAGCAACAGCATTGAGCTCCGCGGGCTGCCGGAGGCGCTGCGCATTCCAGGCGTGGCCGTGCACCTGTATGGGAAAACGCAGGTGCGACCCGGACGTAAAATGGGCCACGTTACCGCTACTGGAACCGATCCGGAAGACGTGCGCCGCCGCGCTGAAACAGCCGCCGACCTGATTGCTCGCTACCTGTAAACCAACCTGCAACCGTCATGCCTGCCGCCGCTACGCCGCTGGTCGGTATTGCTATGGGCAGTGAATCCGATCTGCCCGTCATGGAAGAAGCAGCCCACGTGCTCGACGCCTTTGAAGTGCCTTACGAGATCCGGGTACTTTCAGCCCACCGCACCCCCCACCGGATGCTGGAATATGCCCGCACGGCCCACACGCGAGGGCTTAAAGTGATTATTGCCGGCGCAGGCGGCGCTGCCCATCTCCCCGGTATGATTGCCGCTGCTACACCGTTACCGGTTATTGGCGTGCCCGTTCCGACCCGTCACCTTCAAGGTCTTGATTCGCTCCTCTCTATTGTACAGATGCCGGGGGGCGTGCCGGTGGCTACTGTGGCGATCGGGCAGGCGCGCAACGCTGGCCTGCTGGCCGTGCAGATCCTGGCCTCGAGTGATGCAACTCTACTCCAGCGTATGCTGGACTATAAGCAACAACTGGTAGAAAAAGTCGAGCAAATGGACGCTCGGGTGCAAACGCGCTTTGCCTCTTAGCGCACCCAGCGTCCAGGCTCTGGCTACATATTCCGACGGTACTCGCCCCCTACTTCAAACAGCGCCTGCGTGATCTGCCCCAGCGAACAGTAGCGCACCGTCTCCATTAACTCGGCAAACACGTTCTCCCCGCGACGCGCGACCTGCTGCAGCCGCTCCAGCATATGGGGCGCCCGGTGGGCATTCCGCCGCTGAAAAGCGCGCAGGTTCTCAAGTTGGTGCCGCTTTTCCTCTTCATGCGAGCGCATGAGCGCCGTCGGCGCATCGTGCGACTCGCCGTTCTTGGGCAGAAACGTATTGACGCCGATGATGGGAAGCTCGCCGCTATGCTTTTTGCGCTCGTAGAGCAACGATTCTTCTTGAATTTTGCCCCGCTGGTACATCGATTCCATGGCGCCCAGCACCCCCCCTCGGCGGTCGATGCGCTCAAACTCTCGAAGCACGGCTTCTTCAACCAGATCGGTCAGTTCCTCGATAATGAAGCTGCCCTGCAGGGGATTTTCGTTTTTGGCCAGCCCTAACTCTTTGTTGATGATCAACTGGATTGCAATAGCACGCCGGACGCTCTCTTCAGTCGGAGTCGTAATGGCCTCGTCGTAGGCGTTGGTGTGCAGCGAGTTACAGTTGTCGTAGATGGCCATCAGCGCCTGCAACGTCGTGCGGATGTCATTGAAGGCAATTTCTTTGGCGTGCAGGCTGCGCCCGGAGGTCTGGATGTGGTATTTGAGTTTCTGGCTGCGTTCGTTAGCGCCGTATTTGTCCCGCATCACCACGGCCCAGATGCGCCGGGCCACGCGCCCGATCACGCTGTACTCTGGATCCATGCCATTTGAGAAGAAGAACGACAGGTTGGGCGCAAAGTCGTCGATGTGCATGCCCCGGCTCAGGTAGTACTCCACGTACGTGAAACCATTGGCCAGCGTAAAGGCCAGTTGCGTGATCGGATTGGCCCCTGCTTCGGCGATGTGGTACCCGGAGATCGAGACGGAGTAAAAATTGCGGACTTTGTGGTCAATGAAATACTGCTGCACGTCTCCCATCAGGCGCAGCGCAAACTCGGTGGAAAAGATGCAGGTGTTCTGCGCCTGGTCTTCCTTGAGGATGTCGGCCTGCACGGTGCCGCGCACAACGGAGAGCGCCCGGGCCTTGATATTTTCATAGGTTTCGCGGTCCAGCAGGCCCCATTCGACCAGTTCGGCGCCGCTTGTTCCCAGCAGGCCCAGTCCGGTGCCGTCATGCGTAGGAGGCAGGCTGTCGACCCGTCCCTGTGGCCCGAACGGCACGTAGCGTGGCCGGTCGTCTCCCAGACGCTCGGCAATGACGCGGGCCACCTCTTCCCAGCGCCCGATCTCCCGCAGGTAGTACTCCACCTGCTGGTCGATGGCCGTATTCAGGAACATAGCCAGAATCATGGGCGCCGGCCCGTTGATGGTCATCGACACGCTCGTCTTCGGATCGCACAGGTTGAAGCCCGAGTAGAGCTTCTTCATGTCGTCGAGCGTGCAGATCGACACGCCCGCATTGCCGATCTTGCCGTAGATGTCCGGACGTTCATCTGGATCGCGGCCGTAGAGCGTCACCGAGTCGAAAGCGGTCGAGAGCCGCTTGGCTGCCATGCCCTCCGAGATGTAGTGGAAACGACGATTGGTGCGTTCGGGCGTTCCTTCGCCGGCGAACATGCGCGTAGGTTCTTCCTCGGTGCGCTTGAACGGATAAACGCCGGCGGTGTACGGAAAGTAGCCCGGCAGATTCTCTAGGAGCGCAAATCGCAACCGTTCTCCGGGGTCTTCATAGCGCGGCAGCGCCACGCGCGGCACCCGGGTGCCGGCAAGCGATGTGTGGTAGAGCGGCGTGCGAATCTCCCGGTCCCGCACTTTGTAGGTGAACGTCTCCTGGCGATAGCGCTCGGCTGTGGCGTCCCATTCTTCCAGGATGCGCTTGCAGCGCGCGTCCAACTTGTCCCACCAGTGGCGGATCATCTGATCCAGTCGTTCCAGCAGGCGCTCCTGATCCTCAGGCGCCCAGCGTTCTACCTGGCGTCGCGCGCCCACCGCTTCGCCCCACTTGCGGGCATAGGTTACCTGTTCCTCGACCCACTTCCGGTAGTTGCGACAGGTCTCGACAATCTCGCCCAGGTAGCGTTCGCGCTTCGGGGGAATAATGGCCTGCCTTTCTGGATCGACTTCAGGAAGATCTTCCGACCTGAACAGACGCGAGGTTCGTCCGAAATGAAACCGTTCGTTGAGCAGATCCAGCAGCGCCAGGTAAAGCCGCGTCGTGCCCGGATCATTGAAGTGCGAAGCCATGGTGGGAAAAACGGGCATGGCCTCGGGAGGCTGGTCGAAGGCGCCCCGGTTGCGCTGCACCTGTTTGCGGATGTCCCGCAGGGCATCCTGGCTGCCTCGTTTTTCAAACTTGTTCAGCACAATCAGATCGGCCAGGTCGAGCATGCCGATCTTTTCGAGCTGGGTCGGGGCGCCATAGTCCTGGGTCATCACATAGAGCGTTACATCGGCCAGGTCGACAATTTCCGTGTCACTCTGGCCGATACCGGCCGTTTCGACAAAAATCAGGTCGAATCCGGCCGCCCGGCATACCGCAATAGCCTCCTGAAGCGACTCTGAAATAGACCGATGTGCCTGGCGCGTGGCAAAAGAGCGCATGTAGACCCGGTCGCCGTGCTCCCCATAGAGCGCATTCATACGAATGCGGTCGCCCAGCAGTGCGCCGCCAGTGCGCCGCCGGGTCGGATCGACCGAGAGCACCGCAATGTGAATATCCTCAAAGTCATTCAGAAATCGCCGAATTAGCTCGTCGGTTAGCGTCGATTTTCCTGCGCCACCAGTGCCGGTGATGCCCACCACCGGCGCCGTGCGCA
The DNA here is from genome assembly GCF_900142415.1 of Rhodothermus profundi. Classification (NCBI taxonomy): domain Bacteria; kingdom Pseudomonadati; phylum Rhodothermota; class Rhodothermia; order Rhodothermales; family Rhodothermaceae; genus Rhodothermus; species Rhodothermus profundi. The sequence continues at coordinate 41,044 of NZ_FRAU01000008.1, read as the reverse complement.
CTTCCGCATCCGGGAAGCCATCGCCTCCTGCAGGTTCTGGCACCAGATGCGCCGGCACCTGCTCAAGCAGCCGCGCCTCGATGGCCGTCAGCACCCGGGCCAGCGCTTGCTTGTCCCGCTGCCGCACCCGCTCCAGTTCCTCTTCTTCGAGCTGGCGCACGGTTGGAAAGTCACACTGCTCCAGCATGTAGTTGACCATGCCCTGCAAGCCCATGCGCAGCCCGTCCTCCGGCGAAAAAATTTTGCAGACCCCGTAGGCCTCCAGCTCCCGGATCTCCTCTGGCACGATCACGCCACCGCCACCGCCAAAAACTTTAATGTGCGCGGCTCCCCGCTCCCGCAGCAGGTCGATCATGTACTTGAAAAACTCCATGTGCCCGCCCTGGTAGCTTGAGACGGCGATGCCCTGCACATCTTCCTGAATGGCCGTCTCCACGATCTCCAGCACCGATCGGTTGTGGCCCAGGTGAATCACTTCCGCGCCGCTGGCCTGCAACAGGCGGCGAATCAGATTAATGGCGGCGTCGTGCCCGTCGAAAAGACTGGCTGCCGTTACAAAGCGGATGCGGTGCTTGGGTTTATAGACACGCGTTTCCATGGCCATCTCAGGTTTTCGCAAGCGCTTTCAGCTTTAGAAAACAAAAAACCGGCCGTAAAGGTTCGGCCGGCCAGGAATTTTCGGCTCGCAGGGAAGCCTGCAAGAACCTGGTTAATAGTACCAGGGAAAGGATGAATAGTCGGGTCGCCGCTTTTCCAGGAACGCGTCGCGTCCTTCCCGGGCTTCTTCGGTCATGTAGGCCAGTCGCGTGGCCTCGCCGGCAAACAACTGCTGCCCGATGAGTCCGTCATCAATCAGGTTAAAGGCGTACTTGAGCATGCGAATGGCGGTGGGGCTCTTTCGATTAATTTCAGCCGCCCATTCCAGTGCGACCTCTTCGAGCTTTTCGTGCGGCACCACAGCATTGACCATACCCATCTGATACGCTTCTTCTGCCGTATAGGTGCGCCCCAGAAAGAAGATCTCCCGGGCTCGCTTTTGTCCCACCATGCGGGCGAGATAGGCCGAGCCAAACCCTCCGTCGAAGCTGGCCACGTCGGGATCGGTCTGCTTGAACAGCGCATGCTCTCGGCTGGCAATCGTCAGGTCGCACACAACGTGCAGGCTATGTCCTCCCCCCACAGCCCAGCCCGGCACGACAGCAATCACCACCTTGGGCATAAAGCGAATGAGCCGCTGCACTTCCAGAATGTGCAGCCGTCCCATGTGCGCCTTAGCGGCCGGCGTGTCGTCTCCTGCCTCGTATTGGTAGCCCGACGGTCCCCGCACGCGCTGGTCCCCTCCTGCCGAAAAGGCCCATTTGCCATGTTTTTTGGAAGGACCGTTCCCTGTTAGCAGAATCACACCCACATCGGGCGTTTGGCGTGCATGATCCAGCGCCTGGTAGAGTTCATCGACGGTTCTGGGCCGGAATGCATTGAGCACTTCGGGCCGGTTGAAGGCGATGCGTACCGTGCCCTGGTCCTTGGCCCGATGATACGTGATGTCCTCGAACTGAAATCCCGGGACTTCCACCCAGCGATCCGGATCGAAGATAGCTGAAACCATGGGATTATCTGCGTTTTGGTGAAACAACTTCCCAGAGGATGGTTGGCCAATATAGGATGCAAACAGCCGGCATGCGCTATGAGTTTTCTGGCCAGGCGAACGCCCAGACGTAGCCCTCACGCTCTGCCGCCTGCACGCGCCAACAGGTGCCATCTTCCAGGCGCATTCGTCCCTGCGTCGGAGTCTCCAATACGAGGCGCAAGCGTTTCGGAGAGCAGCGCAGCCCGACCCCCATCCCTTTTAGCACCGCTTCCTTGAATGCCCAGCACCAGACAATCGCCTGTCCTGGATCGGTCTTAAACTGCTGGAGCACCGGGTACTCTTCGGGATGCAGCACGTAGCGGCAGAGCTCTGGCGGCCGCGGTCTGAGGCGCTCCAGATCGACGCCAACCGGATGCGGAGCGGCTGCAGCCAGCGCCATGTCTTCGGCATGTGCAATCGACACGAACAGTCCGGTGCCGGGCACCTGCGGTGGCTCGTCCGGCTGCGCCACCAGCGGCACGCGGTCCGGCGGAATGCCCAGGCGCGTGGCCAGAAGCTGCCGGGCGGCTGCTCGCCCCAGCAAAAAGGCGCGCCGGCGCTGCGCCTGGCGGAATGCGTCCAGTCGCTGGCGTTCTGCTGCCGACAGCCACGTCTGCCATACCGCTTCCCGGGCGGAGTCGTAGCGCAACCAGTTCCAACTGATGGTCTCTGGCAGTTCCATCATGTACCGGTAACAAAAAAGGCAGAGCTCGTGGCCCTGCCTTTCACGTTCCAGCCTGTGCTACAGTTCAGGCCGCCGCGACTTTTGCCAGCGCCTCCTTGTAGTACTGGGCTACCTGCTCCCAGTTGACCACGTTCCACCAGTTCTGGATGTACTCAGCGCGGCGGTTCTGGTATTTCAGGTAGTAGGCATGCTCCCAGACGTCCAGCCCCAGAATCGGCGTATGGCCCTGCATGTAGGGGCTGTCCTGGTTGGGCGTCGAATAGACCTGAAGCTTACCGTTTTCATCTACAACCAGCCAGGCCCAACCGCTGCCGAAACGTCCGGCAGCCTCAGCCGAGAACTTCTCTTTGAAAGCCTCAAAAGAACCAAAGGTAGACCTGATCGCCTCGGCCAGTTCGCCGGTAGGTTCTCCCCCCCCATTGGGCTTCATGATGGTCCAGAACAGGCTATGGTTGGCATGCCCACCACCGTTGTTGCGAACGGCCGTGCGAATAGCCTCTGGAATTTCGTTGATGCCGCGCAGCAAGTCTTCAATCGACTTGTTCTGCAGTTCCGGATGGCCCTCGAGCGCTTTGTTCAGCTTATCTACATAGCCCTGATGATGCTTGGTGTAATGGATTTCCATGGTGCGGGCATCAATGTACGGCTCAAGGGCATCATAGGCATAGGGCAATGGGGGCAGCGTGAAAGCCATAGCGTCTCCTTGAGTTGGTTTTGGGGTGTGTTGGATCGCCGCAGGCGTTCCTCCCACGGGAATGGTTCTAACGGGAAAGATAAGAGGAAAGTTTTCCGGGTTAACCAGATCGTAACACTTCCAGCAATCGTTCGTAGTCGCGCGCGCTCAGCTTTCCTTCCTGTCGCAACCGCTGCAGGGCGGCCTGCACGGCCGGTAGATCAGTCTGCGTTGATGACGTTTCCCGGGGAAATGGCGCCCGCAGCATGGCTTCTTGCAGAAAGCGCGCCACGTAGGGCGCCGCTTTAGGCTTGCCGGAAAAGTCCAGCGTAAGCGTAAATGTGGCGCGTCCCCGGTTGACCTGCAGTACAATGCGGCGTCCGCCGAGCCACCGTCGCTTCAGTTCAACACCTACGAGATCTTCGTAGCGGACGGTCTGGGCCGGCTCCAGATCCAGATTTTGAAAGACAAACCGGTCGTGCAAAAAAACGGCGCCATCTCGGCCGGTCCCCATCAGGGTGGCATCGTACAGCGCCAGTACTTCGTGCGGGTGCACTTCCTGCGCATAATCGGCCAGTGCCCCCCGCAGCCGATCTTCCGGAATGTGCGGTGCCACAAACAATCCCCACTGGGGGGCATGGGGAATCAGTTCGCGAATCAGCTCCTCCACCATCACTCAGCTTGTTCGACGCAGTCGTGCCGCAAAGGCGCCATCCATCTGGTCGCGCGGCGGCCACGTGGCAAAGAATCCTTCAGCGGTAACCATAGCGGCAGGCACCCAGGCATCCGCTCGTTCTACGGTGAAGTTTGGATGGCGTGCCAGAAACGCCCGGATGCGCTCCTCATTCTCCTCCGGTTCAATGGTGCAGGTGCTGTAGACAAGCACGCCTCCCGGACGCACCAGACGGGCAGCTGCTTCCAGCAACTCATCCTGCAACTGAACCAGTTCGCTCAGGTCTTCCGGCTGGCGATGCCATCGCAGATCAGCCCGTTTCGCCAGCACGCCCAGTCCGGTGCAGGGGACGTCCAGCAGCACGCGGTCTGCCTGCAGGTCAGGATACCGCGTGGGGACCTCCCGCAGATCGACGGCTTCTGCGACGATGCTCGTCAGCCCCTGTTGCAAGGCCGCTTTTCGGATGAGTTCCACGCGCCGGGCGTGCACGTCGAAGGCCAGCACGCGGCCGTGATCACGCATTCGGGTGGCAATGTACGTGGTTTTGCCCCCCGGTGCTGCGCAGGCATCGACGATTGTCTCTTCTGGATGGGGATCCAGCAGCCGTACGACCAGGCCAGCGCTTTCGTCCTGGACCGCCAACAATCCTTTCTCAATCAGTCGATCTTCCAGAATAGGGCCCAATCGCCGCACGCGAATAAAGTCGTCCAGCACGGGGGAAGGTTCGGCTTCAACGCCTCGGTCGGCCAGGCGATGCAGCACCACATGGCGGGCGATGCGATCCGTGCGCACGCGCACGCCAAACCAGGGACGCTCGTTATTGTAGCGCAAAAGGGCTTCGGTCTCGGCAGGTCCATACCGCGCCAGCCAGTGCTGCACCATCCAGGTTGGATGAGAATACCGGATGGCCAGATCTTCGGCGGTATCGCCTGTTTGCGGCTGTGGCAGAAAGTCGCGCTGGCGCAGCAATGTGCGCAGGACAGCATTCACCACAGCCCCGGCCTGCGGCCGCACAAGCCGCCGCGCCAGTTCGACGGCTTCGTGCAGGGCCGCGTAAGGCGGCGTATCGGTAAAAAGCAACTCATAGAGCCCCAGATACAGAACGTACCGCAGTCGGGGCTCCATTTTGTCATAGCGTCCGCGATAAGCCTGAGCTAGCAAAAAGTCGAGCCAGCGGCGCCAGCGGGTGATGCCCGCAACATACTCGGTTGCTCGCCGCCCGGCTTCTGGCTCCAGCTCATCGGTCAGCCCGGCCGAGATGAGCCGATTGACATAGGCCTGATCCGTTTCAATGCGTTGGAGCAGACGCACCGCCTCCCGGCGGGCCGGATCAAGGCGTTTGCGAGAAGCGCGAGCTCTGGGCATAGGCCTACGACCCCAAAGGCACGGACGTATGTGGATTATGGGTATGCGGAATAGTAGCGCTTACTATTAGAAGAACTCGTTGTAGGGAGGTGTTCCTTTTACGCGGAAATAAACAAACTGTAACAAAGGAATGGTTTCCTCTGGTCTGGTATCATACCGGAGCTGATCATCAATCCAGACGCGCATGCGGACGCCCGCCGCACCCGGGCGCAGCCGCACAAAAAACCGCTCCCGCAACCGAATGTCATATTCCTGATTGTAAGGCAGTTGAATCTGTAAGGTGTCGGCTTCTAAAAAGTAGACCAGCAACGTATCTCGGCGGGCAATTCCTGCTTCATCCAGAATGGCCGTTCGTTGCAAAAGGAAATTTGTAGATGTTACCAGAATTAGCGTACTGTCGGAGGCACCTTCAATGCGAAGTCGGGCTCGCTCTGGCGCATCCTGCCCCCTGAGCAAATCACAGGCGCCCAGCAGCAACAGGCACCCGAGACTGCCCACAACCCCGAGCCAGTTACCCCATCTACGCATCGCCAGCTTGCGGTCTGTTGGCTAAAAAGGGAAAAAAGGAGGTGCCGAAGGTCGTCTTCGGCACCTCCCACCTCCGCTTACACTCACGCACGCCGCCCTGGTTCAGTCAATGTAGGGATTAGCGCGGCGCTCAATCGCAGTAATCGGGAAGAAGGTCCCCGGCTGACGCATGGCGGTTCCATCGGGCCGCCATTCGGGCGCCGGATCATCGAAGCGGTAGTGATCAGCCAGGCGTCTTCCCTGGAGGAACAGGTACGCCTGGCGGCTATGGCGCAACATCTCGATGGGTTCAACTCCTGACGTCGCTGGATCGTAAGGCGAAAGCCCATCGCGCGTGCGCAGCGCGTTGATATGGGCCGCAAAGGCATTGACATTACCCGCCGCAAGCTCCGCCTCTGCCAAGATCAAATGCATTTCCCGTTCCGAGGCAACCGTAATATCCGTATAGTTTTCGGACGAATGAAATGCCATGATCTCCTGCTCCACATAAGGATGCACTACATCATCAATCAGGTCTTTGAAAATAACCGCCTCTGTCCGTTTATTATCTGGCGTCGGCTGAATATAGGTATCTCCGAAACGCATTTCCAATCGGCTGTTGACCTGCCAGCCAATTCCCGCCACTACCACATCCGGTGCACTGGGATCCAGATCCAGCAACACACGCTCGTTTGGACTCACCAGGGCCAACGCCGCCTGCGCATCAGCAACCGCTCCAGGATCATTCACCAACGCATTCACCTGCACATTTCCCGGGAAGATGAGGGCGCGAAGCGCCCGGCTATATTTCGTTCGTGCCCGGAACATGAGCAACTGGCCCCGCAAATTATCATCGTTCAGGGCCTCAGCAACGGCAATGGCCTTGTCCAGGTAACCGATGGCCGTTGCATAAACCTGATCCAGGTTCTCCCGGCCTATCGGCGGCGCTGGCTCTTGCCGGTTGGAGAACGCAAAATCATCAAACATATCCCCAATGACCACATAAATGATCGCGCCATAAAGATAGGCTCGAGCCAACGCCCGTCTATCTGTTAGCGCCCCTTCCTCCTGGAAGCTCTCCAGACGTTTGATCACCTCGTCTGCCCACCACCGCGCTTCTGCCACATAGGGGAAGGCAGCATCAGTGAACTCATTATACGGGTCATCAATGTTGCCAAAGTCGAGCTGCTGCCAGGCATCCCGCGATCCGACCCATACCAGCTCATCTGTAGCGGTAGAATAGGGGGCCATCATTGCATAGACCGCCCGCGTCACCGCAGCCTCCACCCCATTGACCATGGGGATGATGGCTGCGGGATTGTTCAAATCTTCTTCCACCAAGTTATTCGGGTTGTTGACGTCCAGCAGGTTACAGCCGGCAACCCCTAGCATCAGCCCGAAAGCCAACAACCCCGTCCAGATACCTTTATCGTACCGCATGGCACTCTCCATATGGGTTAGAATCCAAACCGAACCGTAAACGTCACCCGCCGCGGCAGCACAAAGCCAAAGGCATCCACGCCATCCAGATAGTTCTGCGAAAGCTGGCTGCCGCTGCCACGTCCTACCGCATTCACTTCCGGATCCGGTCCGTCGTAGCGCGTCCAGAGCGCCAGGTTACGCACGCCCAGCGTGAACGACAGCCGGTCGATGCCCCACAGCCGCTGGAGCTGGGAACGCGGCACCTCATAGGTCAGGCTGAGCTCACGCCAGCGCAGAAAGTCGGCTGGCTTGATACCATTCAGGCCGCTGAAAGGCGCCAGGGCCAACAGCTCGTTCAGCCAGCGTTCCAATGCCCGCAGCCGCACCTGCGGATCGTTCTTGGGATTGCCGTTGGCATCTACCCCACCGGTGGCATAATCCCGCACCACTTCTGCCGACCACGGCAGGTTCCGTCCAATGACCGGGTTGGCCTGGCGGAAGGCAAACGTCAGGTTGTTGACGTAGTAGTTGCCCGCCTTGAATTCAAAGGCTGTAAAGATCCGGAAATTCCGGAAGAGTCGGATGGTCGCGCCAAAGGACCCCTGCCAGTCGGGCGTGGGCTTGCCGAGGTAGTGATCCAGCAAGTCGCCGTCTCCGTCCTCATCGGCCAGCAGGACCAGCGCCAGGGATTGCGGCATGCTGACCCGTCCGTTGGCCGGGTTGATGAGATCTTCCGCACGCAGCGTGGCCAGATAGGCCAGCACCTCATCCCGGGTGTCCGGCTGCCCATCGCCGTTGAAGTCCACCGGCAGGCGATCCGGCCCAGTCGGCAGTAGCTTGGCACCAAAGTGGGCACCTGGCGCATACCCCTCAATCAGGAAGTTACGATAGCGCGGGTATGCCCCCCCGACTTTGATGGGCGGCGCCCCACCCATGTCGGTGACCTGCTCCCACAGGTAAGACGCGCTGGCAAAAATGTCGATGGATAGATTTTCACTGTTGTAGAGATTGCCCTTCAGGCCCAGCTCAACTCCTCGCGCCTTCAGCTCCCCGATGTTGGTAAGCTGACGCGCCCGGAAGCCACCCGTTACCGGGAACTGCTTGTCCACCAGCGCATCGCTCACCACCCGATCCCAGTAGGTGGCGTCCACGGCAAGCCGGTCCTGCCACAACCCGAGCTCCACTCCCACTTCCCATTCTGTCGAGATCTCGGGCTTCAACTTGGGATTCCCCAGGTTTCCTGGAGCAATCCCCGGTCCGCTGACAGAAGCAAGCGGGACATAAGTGGTCAGCGCGTCAAAGGCACCCGGCTGCAGCCCGGACTGCCCGATAGCCGCACGCAACCGCATCGAGGAAATCGGTCCTAGCGGGCGCCAGAAGGGAGCATCCGAGGGAATGAAGCTCAGCGAGGCCTTGGGATAAAACACCGCGTCAAATTCCGAACCGAACGCACTGTTTGCGTCCAGGCGGCCGCCAATGGTCAGGAACAGATAGTCGTTGAACCCGATCTGCTCCTGCGCAAAAATCCCCAGGTTGACCACTTCCAGGAACGACTCAAACACCGACTGCTCGGCAGCCCCGCCGGTCACGTCAATACCTGGACCAGGGAAGCGACGCCCTTCGGCCGACTCTTCAATACGCCGCGTAATGAATCCCTGCGTTCCCAGAATGAAGACCGACTCCAGCGACGAGGTCAGACGCGTGCGATGGGTTAGCTTGATGTCGGCCGTAATGTCGAGCGAGTTCAGGTCACTAATGCGCCGCACGCCTTCCGGATTGTAGCGGCTAAACTTGTCGATATTCCACCCGAAGGGGAAGACCTCCCGGCTGAGCTGGTTGACCACGTCCACGCCAAAGGTGGCGTCGAACATCAGCGGCCGAGAGGGACGATAGTTCAAGTTCAGGCTGCCGAAGAAGCGGTCAACGTCCTGCGAGTAAATCTGCTGCAACCCTTCGTTGACGGTCATGAAGGCCGGCGAGCCCGTCTGGTTGTTGAAGCGAACCAGCTCGGGCTTGCTGAACATAGCCAGCGTAAAGGCCGCAAAAATGTTGTTATTGTTGTTAGGCGTCTCGTAATGCCGCCGCGTCAGCCCCGTCGTTACCCCGATCCGCAGCTTATCGCTGGGGAAAATGTTAATCGTTGCGGTTGCCTGACCGATCCGGTTAATGTCGGCGGAAAGGGTACGCACACCCGGCGGATAACGCCGCCCTGTCTTTCCACCGAACGGCCCATCTTCGCTCGCCCAGCGCAGATTCAGGAAATAGGTAACGCCTGGGGTTCCGCCCGAAACGGAAGCCGAGTAGGACTGATGATACCCGGTCTCAAACAGCTCATGGATAAAGTTCTCCTGCACCAACTCGAAGGGCCGCACCGTACGCCCCAGATACTTCGACATGGTATCGGCAATCGCCTGGTTCCAGGCAAAGCCCGTATTGGGCGGATAGATATGCGGATACCACGAAGCACCCTGCTCAATGCGGAAGTTGAACCGCGGGGGCCCTACGGCTCCTCGCTTGGTGAAGATCTGAATCACGCCGTTCGAGGCCTCCGTGCCATAGAGCGTAGCTGCCGCTGCTCCTTTCAGTATTTCGATCCGCTCGATGGCCTCCGGGTCCAGATCGTCCAGCCGCGAAGGCGAACCGCCCCCGCCGGTGCCTACGAAACCGCTACCAAAACCGCCCCCACGATTGATGCGAATGCCGTCGATATACACGATCGGCTCATTGCTCTGCGAAAGCGACGCCGAACCACGAATGCGAATGCGCGCCCCTTCGCCCGTAAGGCCGCCCGATGGCAGCACGGCCACCGAAGGTTCACGCGCCATCAGCATTTCCGAAAGATTCTGCACCGGCGCCAGCTCCAGCTCGGCCGCATTAATGGTCGCAATCGTATTCCCCAAGCGCTTCACTTCAACCGGGCCACCCGCGCCGGTAACGACCACTTCCTGCAGGTTCAGGGCCGTCTGCTGCAGCGCAAAGTTTACCGTGACCGTAGCCCCTTCTTCGACCGTTACCTGCCGGGTCTCGGTTCGATACCCAATGAAGCTGACTTCCAGCGTATAGGTCCCCGCCGGAACACGCTCAATGGTATAGTTGCCGTCAATGTCTGTCGCGGCTCCACGTAGCAGCTCACGAATCACGACGTTGGCGCCTGGAATGGGATCCTGCGTCTCTGCATCCACCACGCGCCCTTGAATTGTGCCCTGAGCCAGCACGCTACCAGGCACCAGCAACGCCAGTAACAGCACGCATCCGATGCGCATAATCGCTCCCCAGTAGTTGGTTAAGGTGTACATTTAAGGGAAATCAATTTGGCCTAATTTTAAAACAGAATTGATTTTTCCTTCAACACCTTTTTGCGCTGATTGGTCAAAAATCTGGGCTGAACCGTCAATTTCAGGTATTGGACAGATAAGCGCGCACTTTTTCGATATCAGGAAGTGGATCGTCCAGCAGCAGGCCGTGCAGGCGGGTCAGCTCATACCCGCGTCCCATCCCGGCCACCGCCCATACCTGATCGTTGCGCAGATAAAATGCCAGAAACTTGCGAGAAGCCGGATCGCCCTCAAGCACCACCTCATCCCAGGATTCTACGTACCCCAGGTACTGCAGGCTCACGCCAAACTGACGCGTCCAGAAAAAGGGAATTCCTTGATAGGGCTGTCGCGCCCCTGCCGCATTCATGCCAGCCAGCCGCCCCTGCTGCGCAGCCACCCGCCAGTGCTCAATCCGGATAGGCGTACCGGTACGCCAGTCGGGAAATCGGGCAGCATCCCCCGCCACAAACAGTCCATCCGCCGCCTGCAAATACGCATCGACCAGAATACTGCTATCAGGAGCCTTCTGCACACCCTGCACAAACGCTGCTGCCGGCTGCACGCCCACACCTACCACCACCAGTTCGGCTGCCAGCACGTTTCCATCGTCAAGCACCACGCGCTGCACGCGATCTGTTCCCTCAAACGCCTGCACCGTATGCCCCAGCTTGAACGTCACGCCGTTTTCCTCATGCAGCGCCTGCAACACGCGTCCGACCTCCACCCCGAGCGTGCGCTCAAAGGGCACCGCCTCCGGGGCCACGACCGTTACCTCAAGCCCCAGATGCCGCAGACTTTGCGCCACCTCCATGCCAATAAAGCTGGCGCCTACAACCACAGCCTGCCGCGCCTGCTGCGCTGCCGCCCGAATCGCACGACTGTCTTCAAGGGTGCGCAGCGTGAAAATTCCGGCCAGGGTGACACCGGGCACTTCCAGCTGGCGGGGCTGCGCTCCAGGCGCCACTACCGCCGCATCATAGGACAGTACGGTGCCGTCGTCTAACGTAATCGTCCGGGCCGCAGCGTCCAGCCGCACTACCGACCGCCCCTGCACGACCTCTATACCGGCCGTTTCATAAAAAGCCGCATCGCGCAACGGCATCCAGGCCTCGGGCGCCTTACCGGCCAGATATTCTTTGCTTAGATTGGGCCGGTCAATCGGTGGGAATTCGCTTCCGGCTATCCACACCACACGTCCGCCAAACCCCTGAGCCCGCAGGGCTTCGACAGCGTAGGCTCCCGCACACCCTGAACCCACCACAACGGCTGTGCGCGTATCCTGGGCCTTGCGCCCTCCCAGAGCTGGCTCTTGCCGCCCAGGCACCTGCTCCGGCAACTCGACCAGTACCTGCGCCCCTTCAACGCGCACCGGAAAGGTCGGCAGCGCGTCCATTCCCGGAGGCTCCAGGTGGGCCCCTGTGCGCACGTGGAAACAGGCATGATGCCAGGGACAGATGATGCGCTCGCCATGCAACACGCCTGTTGCTAACGGAGCTCCGTAGTGCGTGCAACGCGCCCCCAGGGCATAGAATTGCCCGTCCAGGCGTACCAGTAACAGCTCGACCCCGTCCACATTTACCTGTTTCATCTGGCCGTCGGCCAGCTCCTCGACATGCGCTACGACATGCACCGGCATAGCAGGTAAGTAGCTGTTTCTAAGCTTTGCAACGCATCTTCCAGAAGATAACCCCCCCACAGCCAGCCGTCCAGCCTTCTGCGTTGTCCTTCTGGTCAGGAAATGCGCAGTACGATTTTCCCCACGTTCTGATTGGCTTCCATGCGGCGGTGCGCGTCAACTACTTCCGTCCAGTCATAAATGCGATCAATAACGGGCCGCAACCGACCGGCCGCAAAATCGCTCAGAAAGCGCTCGGCAAATTCCTGGGTCAGCCGTCCCTTGTAGTCGCGCGATCGGTTGCGTAGCGTTGACGCCATCACATGAGCCCACCTGGCAAAAAGCAGCCGCAAATCGAACGAAGCAACCCGGCTTCCGCCCAGGGTTGCCAGCAACACGATCCGACCATCAGGCGCCAGGCACCGCAGGTTGGCCGCTAAATAAGGAGCGCCTACAAAATCCAGCACCACGTGCACGCCGTTTCCTCCGGTCGCCTGCAACACGCGTTCGGCAAAGTCCTCCCGTCGGTAATCGATGGTCGTTTCGGCACCTAACGCCTGGCAGACGCTATGCTTGGGCGCCGAAGCAGTGATGTGCACGTGTGCCCCTATGCGGCGCGCCAGTTGAATCGCAGCGGTTCCTACCCCGCTGGCACCTGCATGCACCAGCACATGCTCGTTTTTCTGGAGCTGCCCCAGCCAGCACAGCGCCTGATAGGCCGTCAGAAATACCTCTGGAATGGCCGCCGCTTCTTCACACGACAGATTGTCCGGAATCCGCATGGCCATCGCCGCCGGCAACACCGCATACTCAGCATATCCGCCCCCTTCTACCAGCCCAAACACCCGATCTCCCATCTGCCATCCCGTTACGCCCGGGCCCAGGGCCACCACCGTACCCGCCACGTCCAGTCCCAGAATCGGGCTGGCGCCCGGAGGTGGTGGATACTTTCCGGCCCGCTGCAACAGATCGGCACGGTTAAGTGACGTAGCGCATACGCGCACCAACAGCTCACCAGGACCTGGCGCAGGTGTTGGAAATTCGCCAATGTAGAGATTTTCCGGACCACCTGGTGCCCTAACCAGAACGGCTCGCATGGTCTTCGCTGAGCTACCTTATCACAGCCTTTGCCGGCAATTTACACAGCAATGCCTTTCTTTTCGGCCTTGCCGTGCTATTTTTAGCAAAAAGATGGCAATTCCGCTCACCAAAGCCAATGAGATGCCATGAAAGTTACGATTATCGGTGCAGGGAACGTAGGCGCCACCGTAGCTGAATGCGTGGCCCGCAAGGACATGGTCGATGAAATCGTGCTCGTCGACATCGTCGAGGGCCTGCCCCAGGGTAAAGCGCTCGACATGCAGGAAGCGGCTCCTATCCACGGGTACGACACGCGCATTATCGGCACGAATGACTACCGCGACACCGAAGGCTCCGACATCTGTGTGATTACGGCCGGATCGCCCCGCAAGCCTGGCATGAGCCGCGATGACCTGCTGGCTACCAATGCCAGGATTGTACGCTCGGTTACCGAGCAGTTTGTCAAGGGCAGCCCCAATGCCATCCTCATTGTGGTCTCCAATCCGCTCGATGTAATGACCTACGTGGCCTATAAGACCAGCGGCTTTCCCAGCCACCGCGTAATGGGCATGGCTGGCGTGCTGGACACGGCCCGATTCCGCACCTTCATCGCCCTGGAACTGGGCGTGTCGGTGCGCGACGTTCAGGCGCTGCTGATGGGCGGCCACGGCGACTCCATGGTTCCGCTGCCTCGCTATGCCACCGTCAGTGGCGTCCCGATCACGCAACTGCTGCCTAAAGAAAAGATTGAGGCCATTGTCGAGCGCACCAAGTTCGGGGGCGGCGAAATTGTCAAACTCATGGGCACATCCGCGTGGTATGCTCCCGGGGCTGCTGCCGCGGAAATGGTCGAAGCCATTGTGAAGGACTCCAAGCGGGTACTCCCCTGCGCCGCCTACGTGAATGGCGAATATGGGCTGAAAGACCTGTTCATTGGCGTGCCCGTCCGGCTGGGACGCAACGGGGTCGAAGAAATCATTGAAGTGGAACTGAACGAGGAGGAACGCAAACTGCTGGAGGCTTCTGCTCAGCACGTGCGCAAAGGCATCGAGGACCTGGAGCGCATCGAAGCAACGGCTGGCTGAAATAGTCTGGATCCCCCGAAGGGGCTGCCTGCCGGGCAGGCAGCCCCCTTTTTTATACACCTACCTATCCCCTTCCAATGCCGCACCTGTTGATTTCTCGGCGGGAAAACGCCAGCAGCACTTCCCGCCACCTGCTGCATAAACCAGCGGCGCGTACTGGTCGCTACTCACCGGCTGGAGCCGCCACCCCTATGACCCCGCAGGCCAACCGTCCCCCGGCATTACCCGTAGGCTGCGAGGTCAGATCATCTTCCGCAGCATGCACGATCACGGCCCGGCCGATGATGGCCCGCGGTCCGTGAAAGGCCACTACGGTATCCACGCGGCTGTAGTGGGCCATTCCCTGCTCATCCGCTTCCAGGTTGCCCAGGTCTCCCACATGCCGCGCCGCCTGATCGGGCCCCCCATGCGGCTGATCGGTCGGATTGAAGTGGCCACCGGCGGAGGTGGCATCCGGGGCACTGCAATCCCCCCAGGCATGGATGTGAAAGCCATGGCGCCCGGGCGTCAGCCCCGATACGGTGGCTTCGATCCGAATGCCTTCGGCAGTTTCCGTGAAATACACCACGCCTTCTACCTGACTACCCTCGGTCGGATGCAGCACAGCAACCGCCCGAGCAATGGCAGGTAGCGCCGGCGTTTCCGCAGGCGGCGAGGCCGGCTGCTGACAGGCTGCTCCCAGTAGGAGCAACAAAAGCAACAGGCTTCCTGAAGAAAACGCGCGCATGCTTATTCTATCGGTTGGTCCTTAATGGGAACGGTCGACCGGTAAAAAAAACGCATTCGCCCTCAGAAATTCCACCGATGCCTGCTGGACGTGCGGATAAGCAAGCCCTCTCCGTTAATCTTCCAGTCCAAAATAGGCCTTCACCGCACTGTAATTGCGCCAATCAATCGGGGCCTTTGCTGCCGCAAATCCATCAATGATGACCACCTTAAGTTGCCGGGGCGTCTGGACCAGCGCCAGTTCACGCAGGTTGACCGCGCTCGTTGAGGCCTCATAAAAGACTTCTAGAAACCCCACCTCAAAGGCATAGCCCAGCGTAACGGTAAAATCCACCGCCGGAAGCTCCGGCGACTCATATGCAAAGACGTAGGGCAGTGCCGTCCAGGTGCCCTGTTCATAGAAGTACAGCAACACCGCCCCACCGGCCACGACATCGGGCGTGATCTCGGGTATATCATACCCGACCGAGGCCACCGGACCGTTATAGCGGAGATCCTCCGGATTCAACGTAAAGGTAAACGAGATCACGTTTGCATTGCCTGGAGGCCCTGGTGGTCCGGCCGGTCCTTCGCAGGCAGCCAGTGCTATTGCTCCTGCAACAGCAACCAGAAACAGGCGATAGGTCCGCATGACTATTTGCTGGATCGTTTGGGGGGACATGCGCTTCAAACAGCAAGGGGCGCACCGATGCGCCCCCTGGCTTGCTTACAGCCGACAGTGTCCAATGCAATGGACGGCAGGCCGTTTAGTCGCGATAGATCTGAATGGTGATGTGGCCGTGTTCGTCCACGTAGCCCCGGTACATTCCCTCCGTGTTGAACACCATGGCCACCCGTCCGTTACGGTCCAGTGCTATTACGCCCCCGGTACCTCCCATGCGGGTCAGCGTACCATGAATTACCGCGGCGGCTGCTTGCTCCACCGTCAACCCTGCATATTTCATGAGCGCCACAATTTCATGCGCGACCGCCGCGCGAATGAAGTACTCGCCCTGGCCGGTGGCCGAGATAGCACACGCTGCATTGTCCGCATACGTGCCTGCTCCGATAATGGGCGAATCCCCCACACGCCCAAATCGCTTCCCCATAATGCCCCCGGTTGACGTACCCGCCGCCAGATTGCCGTAGCGGTCCAGCGCTACCGCACCCACCGTGCCGTACGCATGCTCCTGCAACTCAGGCACAGCCCCCATGCCCCGCTGCTGCATGCGACGCAACTGTTCACGTCGAGCGGGCAGAATAAAATACTCGTTGGGCACCAGCTCCAGTCCCTGCTCCTGCGCAAATGTTTCAGCACCGCGCCCGACCAGCATCACGTGCGGCGAAGCTTCCATGACGCGCCGCGCCAGCACAATGGGATTCTTGACCGTCTTGACGCCGGCCACCGCACCGGCCTGCCGCGTGCGCCCTTCCATGATCGAAGCGTCCAGTTCTGCCGTTCCCTCGCTGGTCAACACAGCCCCCCGCCCTGCGTTGAACAACGGGGAATCTTCTAAGACCTGGATGGCGGCGACGACGGCATCTAGGCTGGTCCCTCCTTTTTGCAGCACCTGATAGCCGGCTTCCAACGCCTCCCGAAGGGCTGCCCGATACTGCTGCTCGCGCTCCGGCGTCATGCGATCCCGGGTAATTGTGCCGGCGCCTCCATGAATGGCCAGCACAACCCGCACCGTATCTGCGCGCTCCGTAAGACCTGCCGGGGTCGCGCTTCCCAACCAGCCCGGCACGCCTACCATCAGCAACGCAATCAGCAATCCTTTCATGGCTTTTATGCGCAGGTTTTGCGAAAACCCTGTGAGATATGAAGCGAACCGCCACATCGTTACAATTCCTGTAGGCTGTGTTGCGTAAACTTACAGAGCCCGCAGGATAAAATCAGAAGTTTTATTATTTAACGAAAATTTCGTATCCTTTTTTGTTGGGATCATATATATTGGTAAGTCTGTAAAATTTTTGAACCAAACCCAACAAGCCAGACGAAACCGTGCTGCATAGAACACGCATCGTCAAAAAAACCCAGCGCCCCCGTTCGGAAGAGCCTGAACAGCAGGACCGCCTGGCGCTGCTTCAGCAGATGAGCGACGAAGACCTGATGGAGCAGTTTCAGGCGGGCACGGTGGAAGCGTTCAATATCCTGGTAGAGCGCTACTCCGAACGGTTGATGCACTACCTCTACGGGTTCCTGGGCGATGCCCGTCGCTGCGAAGACCTGCTGCAAGAAACCTTCCTGCGCGTCTACCGCAACCGGCACTCCTATCAACGCATTGCCAAATTCTCGACCTGGCTGTACACCATCGCCGGCAACCTGGCACGCTCGGAGTACCGGAAACGTAAGCGGCGGCGCGTCTATTCCATCCAGTCGGTCAACCGTGACGACGAGGAATACGAAATTGCGCTGCCCGACGAAACGTTCGCGCCCGATAAACACGCAGAAAGCATTATCCAGGACAAGTACATTCAGGAAGCCCTGCGTAGCATTCCCCCGGACTTCCGCGAAGTAGTCGTGCTGCGGGACGTGCAGCAGCTCACTTATGAAGAAATTGCCCAGATTACCGGGCTGCCCATGGGTACGGTTAAAAGCCGCATCAACCGGGGACGCACCAAACTGCAGGCGCTCCTGAAAGACATCTACGCCCCCGAGGAAGTATAAAACTTCCCACAGAACCGCACAAAAAAGCGGCGTTCTTCAACGAACGCCGCTTTTTTATTTAACCGGCCAGAATTCCTATCAGAATCATCAACGCCGCAAACCCCAACAAAATCCCCAGCGCCAGTAACAACTCACGACGGCGACGACGGCTCAGCCAGGCCA
Source organism: Rhodothermus profundi (assembly GCF_900142415.1). Classification (NCBI taxonomy): domain Bacteria; kingdom Pseudomonadati; phylum Rhodothermota; class Rhodothermia; order Rhodothermales; family Rhodothermaceae; genus Rhodothermus; species Rhodothermus profundi. Next base: position 23,457 of record NZ_FRAU01000008.1, on the reverse strand, counting down.
TAATGCATCATGATACAGGTGAAATCCTGTCGATACAAATATCTATGACAAACAGCAAAAACGCAAACGCACCCCGGCCCCTCTACCGATGCTGCCTGCTCCAACTTGTCGTTGCCTCCAGCCAAACCGCCGCGCAGGCGCTCACGGAGCCAGCGTATAGAGATAAGCCGCGTAGATAATCAAAAGCAAGCCGCCCTCCCAGCGCATCATGCGAAATCGACTCCAGAAAAGCGGCAGAATGAGCAGCGTTACCCCTGTCATAACCGCCAGATCCAGATTGCGCAGCCCACTGCTCTGAATGGGGTGCACCAGGGCCGTCAGCCCCAGAATGGCCAGAATATTGAAAATGTTGGAGCCCACCACATTGCCCACCGCCAGGTCGGCTTCTTTGCGAATCGAGGCCACAATCGTAGTCGCCAGCTCCGGCAGGCTCGTTCCTACCGCCACTACGCTCAGTCCGATCACGGCCTCGCTCACCTGAAGCGCCCGCGCCAGCGCAACGGCCGCCTCGACAAACAAATCGGCCCCGGTCAGCAGCAGCGCCAGTCCTCCCCCGGTAAACAATAAATCTAACCAGACGCTACGCGAGGGACGCGCGGGAACGTCCAGCGAAACCGTCTGATTGGTCCGGCGAGCAATCCAGAAACTGACCCAGAGATACAGAATCAGCAGCCCGAAAAGCACCGCCCCTTCTACCCGACCAATGCGATGATCGTGCAACATCCAGAGCATCAATAACGTGCACCCGATCGCAACTGGCACGTCAAAACGCACCAACTGAAGCTGAATGCGAATAGGCCGAATGGCAGCCGCTACACCCAGAATCAAGGCCAGATTTGCAATGTTGGAGCCCACCACATTGCCCACGGCAAGATCGGGGCTCCCTTTCAACGCGGCCCGCAGGCTGACCCCGAGCTCCGGGCTGCTCGTGCCAAACGATACTACGGTGAGTCCAATCACAAGCGGCGTCAGTCCCAACCGCAGCGCTAACGCCACACTTCCCCGAATCAGTCCCTCTGCCCCTACGTACAGTAACAGACCGCCAACAACCAGTAGCAACAGACTTAATGCGGGCGTCATGGTTTTCTATGCTGGTCATCTTTTGCCGCGATTCCACGAAAAGCGGCAGCTAAAGTTTTAGAACAGCCTGTAAAAAGCGGGAACCTTTCGGAGCCCCTGACGATGGAGCAGCCCGAGACGCGCAAGCGCCTCGATGCAGATGGCCTCCTGGATTGAGCCGTTCATCGAAACCCTCGCCCAGCGCGGCTGGGCTACCACCACGGAAGCTTTTACTCCCGACCAGATCCAGGCGCTGCATCAGGAAGCGCAGGCGCTGGACCGTGCCGGAGCGTTTCGCCCGGCCGCTATCGGACACGGTACGGCTCAGGCAATCCGGCACGACATTCGGGGCGACCGCATCTACTGGCTGGATCCGGAGCGTCCAACTCCGGCCCAGACCGCCTACTGGCAGGTAATTGACACGCTGCGCCAGCGCCTGAACGAAACGCTCTTTCTCAGCCTGCGCGATGCGGAGGCGCACCTGGCTATCTATCCCCCGGGTAGCTTTTACCGCCGCCATCTCGATCAACACCGGGGACGCCATTTACGCCTGATTACGTTGGTGCTATACCTGAACCCTCACTGGCACCCCGAAGATGGCGGTCAGCTTCGCCTCTACCCCGATCCCTATGCTCCGGACCAGGGCATCGATGTGCTTCCCAAAGGCGGCTTGCTTGTCGGCTTCCGGAGCGATACGATCCCGCACGAAGTGCTACCGGCGCGCCGCACGCGCTACAGTCTGACGGGCTGGCTGCGCCGCTTTGATCCGCTGGCGCTGCTACGTTAACCAGCCTGTGCTTCGGGGGCAGGCACAGACGCTGGCTCGGCTCGACGCCAGTGCCAGATCAGGCCAACCAGACCGCCTACCATGAGCAGCACGGCAATCACCTCGGCCTGCGTTACGGAAAGCCCCAGGAAGTCGAACCGATTGTTCACGCGGATCTGCTCAATCAAAAACCGCTCAAGTCCGTTCAGCACCAGGTAAAGCGAGAACAGCCACCCTGGCCGAAACGGGTGCTTCCGAAGCGCCCAGAGCACGCCAAAAAGCACGGCCGCCATCGCAAACTCGTACAGGGAGGTCGGATACACAGGCGCTGGAGGCGGCCCAATGATCGCTCTCGGGTAACTTTCGGCCCAGAGCCACATGGGAAGCCAGTCCGGTTTGGCCGCCAGATCAGCAGCAATGCCCCAGTCGCCGTCGCCGGCTAAATGGCAGCCAATGCGCCCGATCCCATAGGCCAGCATCAATCCAGGCGCTGCCGCGTCGGCCAGCACGGGAATAGCAATACCTTTCTTGCGGGCATACCAGGCTACGCCGAACGCCCCGAAAATGAGGCCTCCATAAAAGGTAAAGCCACCCGTGGAAAAGAGCATGCCGACCGGGTCCAGCGCAAAATCATCCAGATTCTCCAGAATGTGGAAGATCTTGGCCCCTACAAACCCAAAGCCGACCGCAACCAGCGTCATGGTGCCAACCAGGGAGGCCGGACTAACCTGACGCGTACGGACGCGGCCCCGTTTATCCCGCTCCCGCACGCGCACGCCCGGCAATTGGCCCGATCGGTAGCGCCGGTCCAGCTCGCGGGCGGTTAGCCAGGTGGCCGTTAGCACGGCTATGGCCACCATGGCCCCAAAGGAATAGATGGGGAACGGTAGTTCGATCCCGAACAGATCTTTGAACAGATCGCTCAATCGTGGATACATGACGCCTTGTCTGGATTAAACCGCACGCACGGCTCCTTGCAGGAAATCTGCCAGTTCTGCCAACGTTACTTCCTGCTGCTGCCCGGACTGCATGTCTCGCACAACAGCCCGCCCTTGCTCCAGTTCGCGCTCGCCCACAATCACAGCATAGCGGGCGCGCTGGCGGTTGGCTTCCCGCATCTGCGCTTTCATGGAACGCCCTTTCAGATCCAGATCGACGCGCAGTCCGGCCTTGCGCAAGACCTGGGCCTGCACCAGGGCCCAGTGCAGCGCTGCCTCCCCGAGCGAGACCAGGTACGCATCCAGCGGAGGCTCCTCCGGAAAGCGATACCCCTGGGCCTGCAAGGCAATAAAAAGCCGCTCCATACCCGCGGCAAACCCCACGGCCGGCACCGGAGTCGCGTGGCCCAGATCGACCGCCAGCAGATCATAGCGTCCGCCGCCTGCCAGAGCCCGCTGCGCCCCCAGATCCGGGCTCTCCAGCTCAAACGTCGTGTGCGTGTAGTAGTCAAGCCCGCGCACCAAGTACGGATCTTCCTCATAGGCAATGCCCATGGCCTCCAGGTGCACCTTCACGGCTTCGTAGTGCGCGCGGCCCTTTTCATTTACGAAGTCAATAAGCCGGGGCGCCCCTTCCAGCAGGCGACGCTCCCGCTCATCTTTGGTATCGAGAATGCGCAGGGGATTCGACGCCAGGCGCTGCCGGCTGGTAGGCGAAAGTTGATCAGCCAGGGGCCGCAAATACGCCAGCAGCGCTTCCCGGTAACGCGGACGGCTTTCGGCATCGCCCAGCGTGTTGATCCGCAGCCGCAGATTGCGCAGGCCAAATGCCTCGTAAACAGCCATCATAGCCGCGATCACTTCGGCGTCGGCCTCCGGCGTTCCCGTTCCGATCAGTTCAACGCCAAACTGGTGAAACTGGCGATAGCGGCCTTTCTGGGGGTTTTCAGCCCGGAAGCACGGCCCAATGTAATAGAGCTTCTGCACACTCCCCTGCTGATCCAACCGATGCTGCAAATAAGCCCGCATGACCGGCGCAGTTACCTCCGGACGCAACACGTAATGCGTATCCCCCCGCTGAAAGGCAAACATCTCTTTGGTAACAATGTCGGTCAACTGACCGACGCCGCGGGCTATCAGCTCGGTGGGTTCCAGAATCGGCGTGCGGATCTCCCGAAAATTGAAACGTTCCAGTACCGTCCGGATCACCTGCTCGACATGCTGCCAGGCGCGACTGGGCGCTTCGTGCACTCCCTCCCCGCGCCCGTCATACGGCAAAATGTCGAACGTTCCCCGAATGTTTTGAAGGGTCGGTTCCAGGCTCATTGATCCACCAGTTGCGACTCTCCTTCTTCGAAGAGTTGCAGGACCTCCTCAGGCGTGTGCGCCTTCAGCAAACGCGCCCGAAAGCCGTCACGGTTCATCAGGCGCGAAATGCGGCTGAGCAGCTTGATGTGCTGCGACTTGGCCGCCTCAGGACCAACCAGCAAAAAAAGCAGCCGCACCGGCTGCTGGTCGATCGCGTCAAACTCGACCGGCTCGGCTGTAATGGCAAATGCCGCTACCGTCGCTGACACGGCCGGCGTCTTGGCATGAGGCAGCCCCAGCCCTTTGCCAACGCCTGTGGACATCATGCGCTCACGCGCCAGCACCGCCTGCCGGACAGCCTCCAGGTCGCGCACGGCCGGATGCCCCCGCAGCAGATCAATCAGGCGGTTCAGCACCTCCTCTTTGGTATGTCCGGGCAATCCTACCCGAATTGTCTCGGGAGCCAGGAGTTGGTGCAACTGCGACGTTGACGTCTGCATCGCAGGCTCGGGTCGCGGATCGGCCGGCGCTGGCGTTGCTTTTTCTCCCGCGCGCCGGTGCTTACGAAAGCCAATCATGGTCAATTTACTCTCAGTCTTTCTGAACGGCGTAGAACGAAGCAGTGGACGCCTTGTTCTTTGCACGCTTACACGGGATCCTGCCGCAACTGCTCCAGGGCCCAGGCCATGTCGTCGGGCAGCGGCGCTTCAAATGCCAGCCACTCCCCGGTACGTGGATGCCGAAACCCCAGCGTGTGCGCATGCAGCGCTTGCCGCGTCAACCGTGCAAATAGACGCTCATAAAACGCCCTGCGCCGAGGCGTGCGCGGCCCGTACCGAATCGCACGTCCCCCATAGGTAGGATCTCCCAGCACCGGATGCCCAAGGTGACGGGCGTGCACCCGAATCTGATGGGTGCGGCCTGTCTCCAACCGAAAACGCACCAGAGCGGCTGCCGGCAGGGCTTCGACCACTTCGTAGTGGGTAATAGCGACTTTTCCTCGTTCAGCCGGCACCACCGCCATACGCTGCCGGTCGCGCGGGTCGCGGCCGATTGGCGCCTCAATACGCCCCTGCGGAGGATCAGGCACGCCCCAGAGCAACGCCAGGTAGGTGCGGCTAATTGTCCGACGCTCAAACTGACGAGCCAGCCCGGTATGGGTGACGTCGTCTTTAGCCACGACCATAAGTCCCGTCGTGTCCTTGTCCAGACGATGCACAATGCCAGGACGCGGAGCTTCCAGGCGCGCCTCGGTAGGTCCTGTGCTGACCATCGACAGGCCGACCTCGTCATCTTCGGGCAACGCCTCCTCCTCGTCAAAACGCACCGGCCCACTGCCAATGTGATGCAGCAGGGCGTTGACCAGCGTGCCCGATCGGTTTCCGCGCGCCGGATGCACTACCAGCCCCGCCTGCTTATTCACCACAATCAGGTAAGGATCTTCATAAACAATGTCCAGCGGAATCGGCTCAGGCACTATCTCCACCGGCGGCGGCCTGTGAATCCGCAGGGTAATTACATCACCGGGTTGCACCGTGTAGGCAGGCTTCTGGACCACGACGCCGTTTACCGTTACCCGCCCCTCCCGGATGCCTCGCTGAATCTTGGTGCGCGAGGCCTGCGCCAGAAAACGCGCCAGGTAGGCATCCAGCCGCCCACCTTCTCGATACCCCGGCGGTACCTCAAGCCGAATGCAAACTTCTTGCAACGTCATTACTTCAACATTTCTATGGAAACAAACCTGCAGCTCGGCTCATTTTTCCGGCACCACATTTTTAATGGATTGGCTCATGTCAGGTTCGATCACGCAGAAGGTCGCCACCGAAGTCGTTGAGCTGCTCAAATCACTCGTCCGCTTTCCGTCGCTGAGCCATCAGGAAGCCGAGATCGCCGACTTCATTGAGCACTACGTGCGCCAGGCAGGGTTGCCGGTCCGTCGGCTGGACAACAACGTGTACTTCTGGCTCGGCGACGGGGAAGATCGGCTGCTGCTGAATTCCCACCTAGACGTAGTGCCTCCCTCTGCCGATCATCCCTTCGATCCCTTTGAACCGGTCGAAGTTGACGGCAAGCTCTACGGCCGGGGCACGGTCGATGCCAAGGCCAGCGGTGCCGCCATGACAACGGCTTTGCTTTCGCTGGCGCGGGAGGGCTGGCGCCCTGCAAACGGACAGGTCATTGTTGCGCTGACCGCCTGTGAAGAAACCGGCGGCGGATACAACGGTCTGGAAGCTCTGCGCCCTCACCTTCCCCCCCTTCAGGCCGCCATCGTAGGCGAACCGACCCGGCTGCAACCCTGCGTGGCGCAAAAGGGACTCCTGATTTTGAAGCTACATGCTCGCGGCCGCACCGCGCACGCCGCCCGTCCCCATCTGGGCGACAATGCCATTCTGCGCGCTGCTCGCGACATTGAACGTCTCAGCCAGCTCCGGTTTGAACGAGCCGATCCATTTCTGGGGGCTCCTACCCTGACCGTTACTACAATTCAGGGGGGCACCGCTCACAATGTGGTGCCCGAACACTGCACCTTCACGCTCGACATTCGCACCACGCCCGCCTATACCCACGCGGAAATCGTGCAGCTCCTGGCCGGCCTGGTAGAATCCGAAATTGAAGTGCACAGCGACCGGTTTATTCCCGTGGCAACGCCGGTCGATGCCCGCATCGTGCAGGCCTGCCTGCGCGCCCATCCGGGCAGTCGTCCTTTTGGCTCGCCCACCGCTTCAGACTGGATTTTTCTGCACGACATCCCCACCGTCAAGCTCGGCCCAGGACCCAGCGAGCGTTCCCATACCGGCGGGGAGCACATCGAGCTGGAAGAGCTCGTGCGTGCTGTTGAGGTCTACCGGGGCATAATCCGCCACTATTACGCACTGGCCTCTGCAGCATGACCCCTTGTTCCATCCATCAGTATGGGTTTCCGGATGTCGGCGCATCCCTCAAACAAGGTACCGTAAGCCCCCATCGCTTTCACCGACGCCGCCCTCTGCTCGGTAGCAACGACGCAGCAGACTCCGCCCGCCTCTAAACTACAGTCACCGGCACCTCATCGGTTTGCACACTACCTGTTTGCTCTAACCGAAACCGCCGCACCATCTGATTGAGCTCGTCTGTAAGGCGACTCAGACTTTCAGCCGCCCGCGCGATCTGTTCAATGCCCTGTGCCGACTCGCGCGACAACATAGAAATCCGCTCGACATTACGGCTAATCTGCTCGCTGGTGGCCGCCTGCTCTTCTCCCGCTGCCGCAATCTGGGAAACACGCTCCAGCACGCACGCCGCCCCTTCGACGATCTGGGTAAGCGCCTCCCCTGTCTGATCTGCCAGTTGGATGCCCTCCTCCATCTCCTGTCGCCCGCGCTGGATAGCAGCTACCGCCTCGCGCGTCTCCCTACGAATGTCTTCGATCATCTGGGCAATTTCGGTCGTCGCCTGCGCCGTACGCTCGGCTAGCTTGCGCACTTCGTCGGCCACCACGGCGAAGCCACGGCCATGCTCGCCAGCACGCGCTGCCTCAATGGCTGCATTAAGCGCCAGCAGATTCGTCTGCTCCGCAATTTCGTTAATCACCTGCACAATTTCGCCAATGCGTTCGCTGGAAGCTCCCAGGCGCTCCACTGTCTGAGCCGACTCGTCCACCACGCGGGCGATCTGACGAATCTTTTCGACCGTTTCGCGCACCACCTGTTCGCCCTGGCGTGCCCGCTCCCCATTGGTCCGCGTAAACTCAGCCGTTTCGCTGGCATTACGTGCGCTGTCAACAATGGTGCGCATCATTTCTTCAATCGCCCCGGTAACCTCATTAGCCTGCGCCGCCTGCTCTTGCGACGAGGCCGCCAGTTCCTCCACAGAAGCGCTGATCTGCGCCGCCGAACTTGCTACCGTTGCAATGGCCTCGGTGACGCGCACCAGCATCTGCCGGATGTTGGCCACGGCGCGGTTGAAGCCTTCATACAGCCGCCCGATTTCATCGTCGCGCTCAGCGTTGAGTTGCACGGTCAGATCCCCCGCAGCAAAGCGCTCCATCTGCGCCAGCATGCGCTCAACGCTTTCGGCCAGATCATGCTGCTGCGCTTCAATCTCGGCCACCGCCTCCCGCACTTTCTGCTCGACCCGGACCTTTTCCTCACGGAGTGCTTCAAGCGAGCGGCGCAGGCTCATTACCATCTGGTTAAACGCCTGAGCCAGCCTGCCAAGCTCATCATCCGTATGCACAGGAGCTGTCGCCTCCAGGTCTCCATCGGTAATGCGATGCGCAACTGCCTCCAGCTCCTGAATCGGGCGAACTACCGACCGTCGAATCACCTGAAAGGCCAGCCCAATTCCCATGGATACCGCCAGCAGCGCAATCAGCACCTCAATAAATAGCCATATTTCCCGGCGTTTCATATCGGCCAGCCGCGCCGCATTCCGCGCCTGCTCTGCCTCCAGAAATTCCTGCAGGAGGGTGTCCATCTGGCGCTGCAGGGTCTGTTGCTGGGCCTGATGCGCGGCCACTTCGGCAGCCAGGCGGCCCATGCGCAACCGACCGGCCATTTCAGCGCGACGCGTCAGCAGGCTGCTTGCCGTCTGCTCCCATTGCTGCACCACTGCGGCCAACTGTTGCAGCCGCGCAACTTGCTCCGGATCATCTGGAACCATCTGCTGCAGCTCGTTTAAGGCCTGTCGCAACGCCTCCCATCGCTCCTGATACGCCTGTCGAAACGCCTCCTCACCGGTGAGCACGTACATCAGCATGTTGCGCTCCATCATGGCCCGGTCTACGGCCAGCACCTGGGCCCTGTGCAGCACCTTCTGGGCGTGGAAATTCCTGGCGACTATCTCGTGCAGCGCTCGTATACCATTCCAGACAAAAAGGGCCGCTACCACAGCCAGTAGCTGAGGAACCAGTAAGGCCAGGATTACCCTCGTCTGAATGGAGGTCTGCTTCAATCGGGTCCACATATCCATAAGCTGCCAGATTGGAAGGTGAGGCAAACATCTGCGCGGTAAGAATCGGCAAAAACCCTCTCCTTTTTAGGCGAAAAGCGGCAAGAGGCTGCACTTGATTGTATTTTTTACTTCTCTCCTACAAACCTTGTAGCTATGGTGCTCTGGGATAAAGGCCAGGACGTTGCGGCATGGGTGCAGCGCTTTACCGTAGGCGAAGACTACCGCTGGGATACGCTGCTGCTGCCCTATGATATTGAGGGAACCCGTGCCCATGCTGCCGGGCTTGTCCGAACTGGAATTCTGTCGGACGAAGAATTCCAGGCCATTTCGGAAGCTCTGGATGCGTTGCAAGCTGAAGTGCAGGCGGGCCGGGTCGTCGTGCGCCCGGAAGACGAAGATGCCCACACGGTTATTGAAACCTTCCTGACCAAGCGCCTGGGGGATGTGGGCAAGAAGATCCATACCGGCCGCTCGCGCAACGATCAGGTCCTGGCGGCCCTTCGTCTGTTTTTAAAGGATGGGCTGCGCAAAGCAGGCCGCCAGGTAGCCCGCCTGATCGAACAACTCTGCGAGCTGGGCGCCCGGTACAACGACGCCCTGATGCCAGGCTACACCCATTTGCAGCAGGCCATGCCCTCGACCGCAGGCCTCTGGGCCCTGGGCTATGCCGAACTGCTGCTGAGCGATCTGGCGGCCCTGCAGCATGCCTTCGAGCAGGTAAACGTCTCGCCGCTGGGCAGTGCGGCCGGTTACGGCGTCCCGTTCCTGTCTCTGCCCCGTGAAGAAGTAGCCCAGCGGCTGGGCTTTCGCACGGTGCAGCTTCACGTGACGGCCGTTCAGCTCTCGCGCGGCAAACTGGAACTCCATGCCGTTCACGCGCTCGTGCAGGTGAGCGCTACGCTCAACCGCATGGCATCGGACCTGGTGCTGTTCAACACCCAAGAGTTCGGCTTTGTGGAGCTTCCCCCGGAATTCTGCACCGGGAGCAGCATCATGCCCCAGAAGCAAAATCCGGATGTGCTGGAGCTGGTGCGTGCAGGGTATCACCGGTTGCTGGCCGAGCTGAACGTGCTGCTAACGCTTCCGGCCAATCTTCCTTCGGGCTACCACCGCGACCTGCAGCTTACCAAAGAAGCGACGATACGCTGCATGCTAAGCGCCCATGACCTGCTCATGGCCATGGTGCAACTCCTGCCCGGCCTGCGCTTTCGGCGCGACCGGATGCAGGCGGCCTGCACGCCGTCTTTGCTGGCAACTGCTGAGGCGCTGCGGCGCGTAGCCGATGGGGTCCCCTTTCGCGAAGCCTACCGGCAGGCAGCAGCCGCTCTTGACCAGCTCCCCCATCCGGACCCCCAGACGGTCTTAAAAGCGTACCATGTGGACGGCTATCCGGGACGCGGACGACCGGATCTCCTGCGGCAACAGCTTCAGACGTTTCGATCGTGGCTGGAACGCTCAGAGCAGTCCGACACCTGAATGATATAGCTACCTCCATTTTTGAAAAGAGATTGCCTTATTAACCGTAGCCTGCGCAGAACCCACGCACAATGTCCCGCTGGCAGAGCGCTTACGCGCTGTTCGTTCCGGAAGGCCTTTTTTGAGCTGGTTATCCGCTACGAACAAACCGTTAGTTCTTTTGAGGTTGCATGCGCGTTAAGCGGTTACAATTGGTTGTTGCAACAGTTCAATCCCTTGATATGACCACACAGCCCCTTCCTTTGACCATTGGCGTTCTTTTTTGTGCGCACGCCCCTGAAAAACCAATCCTTTTTTCTACGTAGGCTTGACAAAACCGTTACAGCATCCCTAAAATTTTTCTGTTCTATAAAAATAACCTTCATGCAAACCGCGGAGACCTATGAGAAGGTGGTTTCAACGTTTGCTGACCCTTGCTCTGACAGGATTTCTGCTGCCTGGTGTTGTCTGGGCGCAGGAAGCCATCATTCAGGGCAGAGTCACCGACGAAAGAGGCGAGCCACTTCCTGGCGCTAACGTCTCAATTACGGAGCTGACAATCGGAAGCGCTACCGATATCGATGGAAATTATTCGTTTACCGTACCGGCCGATCTGGTGCGGGGGCAGACCGTCACGCTGGTAGCTCGCTTCGTGGGGTACAAGCCGGCAGAGCAGCAGTTTGAGCTGACGCCAGGGCGCCATACCTTCGACTTCACGCTGGAGCCCGACCTGCTGCGCCTCGAAGAGGTGGTGGTCACCGGTGTGGCTGCCGAAACGCCTCGTAAGAAGCTGTCTTTCACCGTTGACCGCGTCGACACCGAGAAGCTGCAGCAGGTGATTGCCCCCGATCCGGGCACGGCGCTGCAGGCCAAGGTGGCCGCCGCGGTTGTAGTGCGGCCTACGGGTGAGCCCGGGCGAGATCCATCGATTCGACTGCGGAGTGCGACGGCCATTCGAGGCGATCAGGAGCCGCTTATCATTGTGGACGGCGTCATTATGGAGGGTTCGCTGGCCGACCTGAATGCCGACGACATCGAGTCGATTGAAGTGATCAAAGATGCGGCCGCAGCCTCCATCTGGGGTTCCCGCGCCGCTAACGGGGTTATCCGCATCTTCACCAAGCGCGGCACGAACGTAGCGGCGGGCCGCACGCAGGTGACCATCCGGAACGACTTCGGGATCTCGTCGCCCTATCGTTTCATCGACATGGCCGAAAGCCACCCCTATCTGGTGGCCGAAGTCAACGGAAAGCTGCGCTTCGTCGATCAGGATGGCAATCCGCTGTCGCCGGGCGACAACCCGGTGCTGGATCCGGATGGGATTGCGGACAACCCCTGGCCGTGCATTGAGCAGCCGGTCAAGCAGCCCGATGGTACCATTACGGAAGAGCTCTACTGCAACATTAGCGACCCGCAGCGGGACTTCTTCACTTCGAATCCGACCTTCAACAACTACATCTCGGTGGCCCAGAATACGCAGAAGACCAACTTCATGGCCTCCTTCAGCAACACGCGCGAAGGAGGGATTCTGCGGGAAGTAACGGGCTACACGCGTCAGAACTTCCGCATCAACCTGGACCACCGGGTGCTGAACAACCTGGACTTCTCGGCGAGCATGATGTACGGCCAGTCGGAGCGGGACGACGTGGTGGAAGGCCCGGGTTCGCCCTTCTACGGGCTGCTGTTCATGCCGCCGAACGTGAACCTGGAAGCGCCCAATGAAGAGGACGGCTCGAAATACAACTGGGATGCAGCCTGGGTCTATGGCCTGTCGCTGGAGCTGAACCCGCTCTATGAGCTGGCTAACCGCGACCGGAAGCGCCGGGTCGTGCGCCAGTTGGCCAGCTTCAAGACGAACTGGCGGCCGTTCCGCTGGCTCATGCTGGAAGGGCTTGTCGGCCTGGACCGGCAGCAGACTTACTGGAAAGACCTCTTCCCGCGGGGCTACCTGAGCGACAACCCGGCGGACTTCAAAGGGCGGTTGTATCGTTTCAACCAGGACAATCGCGCCATCAACACCAGCCTCACGGCCCTGCTCTCGTACAGCTTCGGCGACCTGAATACAAAACTCAAATTGAGCTACCTGTACGAGGATGAACGCACCGAGCAGTTCAGCGTCACGGGCCGTGAGTTTGCCGTCAGCGGCGTGGAAGACCTGGGCGCGACGGTCGGTGACAAGACGATCGACTCCTACATTGCCGACATCCGCTCGGAAAACTACTTCGCGATCCTGACCTTCGACTTCAAGGATCGCTACATCGGGGACGTGATGATCCGGCGCGACGGGTCCTCGCTCTTCGGGCCGGATGCCCGCTGGGCCACCTACTACCGCGCCTCGGTGGCCTGGCGCCTGGGCGAAGAGCCGTTCTTCAACGTGCCGGGCATCAACGAATTCCGCCTGCGGGCTTCGATCGGTACAGCCGGATTGCGGCCGGGATTCTCGGCTCAGTACGAGACCTTCTCGATCGTCTCGGGCAACCCGGTGAAGAACACGCTGGGGAACCGGCTCCTCCGGCCGGCTAAGTCGACGGCCATCGAATACGGCGTCAACATCGACTTCCTGGATCGGTACTCCTTCCAGGCCAGCTATGCGCTGAACAAGACCGAAGACCAGATCCTGCTGGTCCCGCTGCCGGCTGCTACCGGCTATCGCTTCCAGTGGCGCAATGCCGGTACGCTCGAAGGCAACACCTTCGAGATGCAGCTTAACACGATCCTGGCCCAGCGGGACGACTTCAGCTGGACGCTGGACATCACCTTCGACCGCACGCGCCAGAAGATCACCGAGCTGTTCGTACCCCCCTACCGCACCGGGTTCTACTACATCGCACCGAACGAAACCTTCGGCATTATCTACGGCGAGTACTTTGCCCGCAGCCTGGACGACATCGCTCCCATGCTCGATCCAGGTGCGGCCACACCCTATGCGGGCATGTCGCTGGACGACTTCATGGTCAACGAAGATGGGTTTGTGGTGCTGAAGAGCGCCTACGGCACGCCGGACGAAAAGCCCATCAAGGTGCTGGATCCGGCCTCCGGGAACCCGGTCCTGCGCAAGATCGGGGACTCCAACCCCGACTTCAACATGGGCTTCGCCACCAACCTGCGCTACAAGAACTTCAACCTGTATGCGCTGGTGCAGTGGCAGAAGGGTGGCGACGTCTACAACAATACGCGGCAGTGGGTGCTGCGTGAGCTCCGCGGGGGCGATGTGGATCAGCGGGGCAAGAAGGTCAAGAAGCCGTGGGGCTACTACGCTACGCTCTACAACGTCAACGCCACGAACAACTACTTCGTCGAGGACGGTGGCTTTGTGAAACTGCGGGAAGTGTCGCTCACCTACACGCTGGGCCGGCGGGCGCTGGCGGCCTTTATGCCGTCGCTGCAGCAGCTCCGGGTGGGCGTAACCGGCCGTAACCTGCTGACCTTTACGGGCTACAAGGGATACGATCCGGAATCGGCCCGTAATGTCGATGTAAACGGTACGGCTGACCCGACCGTGTTCGGTGGTGACAGCTACGGCTATCCGCTGTTCCGCTCCTTCACGTTCACCGTCCAGTTGGTATTCTGATGGAAGCCAGGGTACCGGGCGGCCTGCCCGGTACCCTGTTCACCTTCCAGGCAAACAACCTTGAGAATCAAAACGGTTGAAGCGATATGATTAAGCAGAGATTGCGCTGGATTCTGGCGGTGCCGGTGCTCACCGCCTTCCTCTGGGGCTGTGCGGATCTGAGCGTGCAGAACCTGAACGAGCCAGACGCTGAGCGCGTGCTGGCCACCCCGGAGGACGTCAAAAACATCCTGGCCGGTGGCTTCCTGACGTGGTGGCAGGCCAACCAGGGCTACCCGGGCATGGGACCGGCCCTGATTACGATGGCTGACCAGACGACTTCCTCCTGGGGTAACTTCTCCATGAAGGACCTGTCCTCGGAGCCCCGGGTAGCGCTCAACAATAACTCCACCTATCGGTATGCCTCCACGCACCTGAGGCCCTGGCAGCGGTTGTATTCAGCCCTTTCCATCGCCAACGACGTGCTGCGGCGGCTGGACGAGGGGCTAATTATCAACAGCCCGGAAGAAACACAGATGGTGCGGACGGCGGCCAAGCTGCTGCAGGGCCTCTGCTTGAGCTCGCTGTCGCTGTTCTACGACCGGGCCTTCATCGTGGACGAAAACACGGATGTGGCGACCCTGGAGTTTCCTGCAAACTCCAATTATAAAGATGTCGCGGCGGCAGCGATTGCTGCGCTTCTAGAGGCGGCACAGCTTGCCCAGAACATGGCCGTCCCCTTCCCGGACAACTATTTCAATGGCCTTGATCTGGACGGGGAAAAGGTCGCCCAGTTGGCCCACACGATGGTGGCCCGGACCATGATGCTGTCGGCCCGCACGCCGCAGGAGAATGCCCAGACCGACTGGAATGCCGTGCTGGCTCATGCCGAGCAGGGCATCTCGGGCTGGGACTTCGCGCCCCAGGGTGACCAGGACCAGTGGTGGGACCTGATCAAGGCGTACATGCAGCGTCCGGGCTGGTCGCAGGCAGACCTCGAGCTGCTGGGCATGGACCCCAACCTGCTGCCTGCCCTCCAGCAGTGGCTGGCTACGCCGTTGCAGGATCGGACGCCGGCGCCCTTTGAGGCTCGGCTGGATGAGGTATCTCCTGCCGACGCGCGTATTCCCAGCAAAGGAGGCGCCACGGCGTACTTCGTCTATGAATCCGGCTCGCCCTTCCGCGCTAACCGTGGTACTTACCACTTCAGCCGCTGGCGCCACATTCGGGAAGGCCACCTGGACTTCCTCGGGCCCATGCGCTACGCCACCGAGACGGAAAATGACCTGATGATCGCCGAAGCCCTGATCCGGACAGGTGGCGACAAGGCCCGTGCGGCGCAGTTGATCAACAAGACCCGTGTGAACAACGGTGGGCTTCCCGCGCTGACGGGCAGCGAGTCGGATCAGGAGCTGCTGGAAGCGCTCATGTATGAGCGCCGCATCGAAATCGGCTGGACGGCCGCAGGCATCGGCTTCTGCGACCGGCGCCGTTTCGACTATCCGGGACCGGCGCACTACGACAACGATCCGTCCAAGCCGGGCATCTTCCAGCACAAGCCGGGAACGCTGCGCCACTTCCCGGTGCCCGGTGCTGAGTTGGAAGTGCTGCAGCAGCCGATTTACACCTTCGGTGGCGCGGCTGGCGAAATGAAGAAGGCGCCCGACTGGAACAACGACCGCGAGCTCCTGACCGAATGGGTGAACGCCCTGCGTGAACACTTGAACACGTTCGGGCGCCCGGTCTCGGTGCAGGAATTCCTGTCGATGGTCGACACGCAGTAATCACACCATCATCTTTTATAGAAAAGGGGGGCCTCGGGCCCCCCTTTTCTTATCTGGCATCGGGACCCAACATTCGATCCTTCGGTTCAACTTCAAAAATCCCTAACCTGGAAGAAACGAACGGGCAATGGGCTGGTCGCTGGTACTGATCGGGTTGCTGATGCTACCCTCCCCGACCCAGGCGCAGACGGATTCACTGGAGGCGCTTTACGTGCAGGGCACTTCGCTGGCGCGAAAGGGACGATACCAACAAGCTGTTCCGCTTCTGTACCGCGTCTTTCGCCAGGATCCGGCCTATGTAGATGATCAGGGCTACTCTGTGGCATATTGGCTGGGCCTTGCCCTCAAGAAAGCCGATCGCGAAGATGAAGCGCTTGCAGTATGGAGTCAGGGACTGAGTGCTCTGCATCGTAGCAATCGCTTTGATCCGCTGGCGGCCGACGCGTACATTCATACCGTCTTTGAAGAAGATTATGAGACCCAGTACTTGCGGGCTTCATGGGCCTACCTGGAACTGCTGCGAAGCCTTGACACACCTACGCTGAATGCAGAAGCGCGCAAAGTAGTCGACCGCCATGTTGCCCAGATGGAATTTCTCTTACCCCCTTCGTTGCGCGACCAGGTCCGTCCCGACCGACGTAAGCCGGCCGTCTCGGGCATGGGCGAAAAGCTGGTGGTCTGGTGGCAGGCTCAGGATCCCGTTATCTCAACGCCCCAGAACGAACGCCTGATTGAGCATCTCCAGCGTGTTATTTATGCTGAAAAGCACTATGCCACCAATCGTCGGCGTTCGCGTCTGGACGACCGTGGCATTGTGTACGTGCGGCTTGGCCCGCCGAAGTTCACTTCGAAGATTCACATGCAGGACCGGGGGATTAATAAGAGCACCATGTCCCCCTATCGCAGCGGCCTGGATCTAAATCCCAATGAGTTCTGGTCGTACCGCCACATCGACCCGCTCCTTTACTACCTGTTTGTAGAGAAAGACGGCTACTACCAGATTGGCCTGCCGTCGGACCTGGTTCCCCAGAGCCTGCTCCACTCCTCCTATTTCCAGTATCGCTGGGCAGCCCTGCTGGAGACCTGGCAGATCATTTACGGACAACTGGCCCTGCTGCATCCCGACTTTGTCAAGCAGAGCATTGAAGTAGATAACATGATCACGGGCATTACGGGCCGGGCCAATCCGGATAACTTTGTCATGATGCGCCGCATGCATTTCAAGCGGCAGGAGCAGATTTCAGCGGCTCAGCGTGACCGGATCGCCCCGGCTGTTTTCTCGGCAGCTGCCTATGACAACGTGGAGAACATGCCCGTAGAAGCCCGCGTGGCTCGTTTTCTGGACCAGACCACTGGCAAAACGCGGATCGAAGTTTTCTGGGGGCATAATCCCGTGGCGGTATCGCCGGGCAGTCAGGGGCGTCGCATCTTGCGGGAGCAGGGCTATGCGGACAGTGGGCATTATCTGATCGACCTGTATGCCATGACGCGCACGGCTGATTATCAGCTGGGCGACTTTCAGCGGCAACGCTATACCCTTTCTTCTACCGATCCCACCCTCTCCATCCAGACGGTTACTCTGCAGGGAGCTGCTCCCATCTTCCACGTGGCCCTACAGTGGGACGTGTACGCCACCGAGCCGCTGGGCGATGGCCAGTACCAGTTAGGGCCGCGCTTCAAGATGGGCACTTTCCGGATAGACACCCTGCAGGCGCTGAGTGCCGACCCGGCCCAGCTCGAGATGAGTGATCTGGTGCCCGTGCTGCGAGGCGTTTTTCCGGAAAACCCGGACAGCCTCGTTCGCTATCCTTTCCTGGCCATAACCTCTGAGACTAAACTGGGCCTTCGGTTTGAAGTCTATCATCTGCAATTTGGCCCGGACGACCGTACCCATTACACGGTGGAGTATGCCGTCATCCGCGAAAAAGGCGGGCGTGACGAAACGGTAGTGGCCGCCCGTACGGAATACACTGGCCAGAGTCGGACGGCGCAGGAATACATTGAAGTTGATCTACAACAGATACCAGAGCGCGGGCATATTCGGGTGCGCGTAACGGTTACGGACCAGCAGAGCGGTCAGCAGGTGGCGCGGGAGATCAGCTTTAATCTTATTTCTTGAAGTGTCTGGCCGAGCATCCTTTCCCTCGGAGAAAGGTCAGGTACGAAACGTTCCGCGGCGGGCAGTCGGGTTATTTCTTCAGCCTCTCAGAGGTTTCCCCTTCCGCGCCGAAGTCAGACTTTCTGGGGATTGACGTAAATTTGACCGCGTGCAGACCTTGCCACCGCACCATAGACTCATTCCCGGGACTTTCCTTCTTTGGCAAAGGTGGTCTGTTGCTTACCCGACCACCGTTACGCTTCCGCTGATTACGCCCTCCCTCGACGTCTCTACTGCATGCTCAAAAGTGCCGCTTTGCTGTTGAATACCGACCGGCGAGGTACCTGTCCGTCATCCTGCTGCTATTGCTCTGCGCTTTTTTGCCGGTTATTCCGACTACGAGAGCTGGTCCCCGACGGCTCCTCCCCTGCCTCAGGCCTCCGGCTAGGGCCTGAGAGCGGAGCGGCTGATCAAGATGGTTGATGAGCTAACCTTCCGACTTATGCAGATTTTCCCTTTTTTAATCTGCCCGGGCTATTTGTTTTCTGGACTATTCCTGTCCGCCTGTGCTGCTGGTATCTCGTTTGGCCAGCAGATACGTGCGCCGAATCCGCTTCCCTTCTTCTAAGAGCTCTACTTCCTGGCTATACTCGAAATTGCGCATATCATCGGGATTGACAAAGACAAACAGAAACGTGAATTCACCGGTAGGTTCATGTCGGAGTTTGAAGCGCCCTTCCTGGTCGGTAAACGTGAGCTCCAATCGCGTGCTACAGGTCGGATCGCCCAGCCTTACGCACCCATTGCGGCCATAGATGCCCACCGCGATATCCGGGATTGGCTCCCCTGAGCGGAGCTCCAGCACCTGGCCATCTACCTCAATGGTTTTAGAGCCCAGTCCCAGAAAGTCGCACCCGGCTATCAGGAGGGCAGCGGCCAGCATCCATCCCCAGAAGCGCTTCATAGCCCTGAATTAGTACGTTGCTTTACCCCTGTTTACAGGCAAAAACCCCCGGGTAGCATACATGTTTCAACAAAATTACTGGAGGATAACCGGTCCAGAGACGCGCAGAACACACTGGTCTTTAGCCGGCTTCATTTTAAAGCAGTCGGTTTGATCTGGATTGTGGTCGCCCGTTAGCCTTAGTACTGCTGGCCTCATTATTAAAGATATCAGGCGGGTTGATTCGTTGCATTACACTGCAAGAATGCGAAGTGGTCAGGGAAGTATAGTGGGGTTGATCTCTTGGGACCAGCCGAGCAACTGCTGGCCCACCTGTTTGAGAGTCCGTTTGATTTCTTGTCCGGACGTACTGCTGGATTTTCAGGGAGCGGTAATTGTCTGGAGGAGGCTTCGCAGCAGGCGGTGGCAGAAGCAGTTACAGTGTATGGGCTGTACGGCCTGAGTTTTAGTCGTTTTTACGAGAACTGTTACAGCGTGCACCTCCCTGTTAAGGTTCTACAAATTTCGGCACCAAATAAGTGCGATTAAACCCTGTGCAACGGACTATCGCCCTTCATGCATGAGCTCGTTTCAATACCAAAAAACTCGTGTTCCTCAAGCGCTTCACATCGTCCGTCACGCCTTTCAATACCAAATAGGTGCGATTAAAAGATCGCCACTTACGCGACCATAAGCCGGAACATCCCCGTTTCAATACCAAATAGGTGCGATTAAAAGAAAAACACATCGAGGCAATCTTCGAGGCAGCAGCCTGTTTCAATACCAAATAGGTGCGATTAAAAGCCCCGAGCTCAAAGCGCCTACCACCATGCGCTTTGTCTCTTTCAATACCAAATAGGTGCGATTAAAAGTCGTTTTCCGGTTTTAAGTCTGCCGCCGCACGCAATCCTTTCAATACCAAATAGGTGCGATTAAAAGTTCATCGCAATATTACGATTAAGCGATGAGACGCCCTCCTTTCAATACCAAATAGGTGCGATTAAAAGGAAGGCACACAGAGACGCGTGCGCAGCCTGGGCGCACTTTCAATACCAAATAGGTGCGATTAAAAGTCGTATTCGATTTCTTCGCCGATTTTCCGCCCGTGGCTTTCAATACCAAATAGGTGCGATTAAAAGGGCACCGTCCTTTACGGCCGCGACTGGAAGCCCATCCTTTCAATACCAAATAGGTGCGATTAAAAGTCTATAAACTTGTAGACATTTTGGCGGATTTTGAAAAGCTTTCAATACCAAATAGGTGCGATTAAAAGCCGTAGCGCCTATTATCGTTCAGCCAGAATTCACGTCTTTCAATACCAAATAGGTGCGATTAAAAGTTGCGAAGTGGTGAAAAGAACGTGAATTGGCACGAAGGCTTTCAATACCAAATAGGTGCGATTAAAAGCCGTAGCGCCTATTATCGTTCAGCCAGAATTCACGTCTTTCAATACCAAATAGGTGCGATTAAAAGTTGCGAAGTGGTGAAAAGAACGTGAATTGGCACGAAGGCTTTCAATACCAAATAGGTGCGATTAAAAGGCAGGTGCGCTGTGTCGCTGGTTCGCGCATTAGCCATCTTTCAATACCAAATAGGTGCGATTAAAAGTTCA
>NZ_FRAU01000008.1:0-970 GCF_900142415.1 Rhodothermus profundi | reverse complement strand
GGAGCCTTTCAATACCAAATAGGTGCGATTAAAAGTGATCGACTGGTGTCGAAGTGGGCGGGAGCAAGAAGCTTTCAATACCAAATAGGTGCGATTAAAAGCAATCCACCAGAAACCGTCTGTAATGCTTCCCTGCACTTTCAATACCAAATAGGTGCGATTAAAAGCGTCACGGCCGCTTCGCTGCGCACGCGCTGCGCAAGCCTTTCAATACCAAATAGGTGCGATTAAAAGCTTAAAAGACACGCCCCATGGAAAAATCGCACGTAACTTTCAATACCAAATAGGTGCGATTAAAAGGTGCGCTTTCGAGAGGGGCCAATTCTGCTGGTCTTCGCTTTCAATACCAAATAGGTGCGATTAAAAGACGGCTGTTTGCGCTGATCGGTACCTTGCGTCAGTACTTTCAATACCAAATAGGTGCGATTAAAAGTGTTTTACGATATGGATTTGGAAGATGTATTTAAAGACTTTCAATACCAAATAGGTGCGATTAAAAGGCTGCCCCCCGCCACCGTCTACTGCGAACCCTTCGCCTTTCAATACCAAATAGGTGCGATTAAAAGTTGACAGCCGGCGCATTCAGCAGCACATCCGTGTGGTCTTTCAATACCAAATAGGTGCGATTAAAAGGCCGATCTCCCCATAACCCGTATCCTGATACGCCCCCTTTCAATACCAAATAGGTGCGATTAAAAGCTGCCGTCGGGGAAGACGTAGCGCCACAGGTCTTTACTTTCAATACCAAATAGGTGCGATTAAAAGGTCATGCCGTCGTCATGAAGCATCCTCGACACTTTCTCTTTCAATACCAAATAGGTGCGATTAAAAGCAACAAATTTCAGTGATGATGCTATTGGAAATAGTTCTTTCAATACCAAATAGGTGCGATTAAAAGTTCGGCGTCTCGATGTACCAGCCTTTTACCATTTTCCTTTCAATACCAAATAGGTGCGATTAAAAGTTGAAA